>CAZZML010000397.1:0-3521 GCA_964654735.1 uncultured Roseivirgaceae bacterium
TTCGAGTTTTTCTAGTGAAATTCCCCTATTTAGTGCCTGTAAGAAAACACAACAATAAGATTTCATTTTGTAAAAATCGTCTGTTTTCTTACAGGCACTAATTAAAAATGCCTTAATGGATGAGGGAACAAAGCTCATTAATTCTTAACAGGCTCTTTATAATGAAACCTCTTCTCCGATTTAATTTCGTTCGCTACTTTATGAGGAACAAACTCCTCCCAGCCTTCTTCTCCATTTTTGATCATATCAAGAATATTATCAGAAATAATATGCAAGTTTTTCTCCGACACATTTGACACAGGAATTAGTTTTTTGTTATCCAAAAGGTATTGAAGCATTCCTCTCTGTTTATCAGGAATCACAAAATCATCTAACGTGTAAATTTCGTCCGAATCTTTTTTCAAGGATGGATACACATAAAACTTTACATCTCTTCCGAATAGGATACCGAAAGCTTCTAAAATTCCACCCTTCAGGTTTTCATAGTATTTTTCATCAAAAATATTGTGAAGGTTATAAATACCTAAAATTAGGCCTATCCTACGATCTTTCGTCATTCTGGTAATATGCCTTACCAAACGATAGTACTCTGTATAATTAGAAATCAGCACATTCTGACCCAATGAACAAAGTTGATCTACCCTATTCATAAAATCAGTTTTATCAATATCTCCTCCAACTTCTAAATCTTGTAAGGTAAGTTCTGTTAGCACTACAATATTCTCCTTTACAACACCATCTTCCTTTTTAAAGTGTTTTCTGCCACAAAAAAGCATATCTACATTTACATGAGTTACGGGTCTAAAACGACCTCTAAGGATTAAGACATTTTTTTTATAAAGTGCCTCAGAAGGCATTAACACATTGCCAGTAGGACCAAACATGGCGGCTCTGGTAAACCCATGTTTTACCAGATTTAAGCTCATGAGCCTGTTATCTACATTCGGAAAGTCAGACCCCTCCAAACGGAACATATCAATTTCAATTCGGTGTTGTCTAAACCCATCTACTAAGGACAATAAAAATTCTTCTGGGTCTTTAATATAATAGCAAGCATAAATCAAGTTTACTCCCATTCTACCTAAAGCCTCTTGCTGCCAATTTGCATCTTGGTCTTTTAACACTACATGGAATACACACTCATTGGTTGCTCCGTCTGGGCTGAGTTGAAATTTACACCCTATCCAACCATGGCCACGATTAGTGCGTGCATAGTTAAGGGTTTCAACCGTATTAGCAAACGAAAAAAACTTGGTGTATTTAACACGATGAGGCAATCGCTCGTTTAATAAATCCATTTCTTTATCAAGCATAGCTTGTAAACGCTCCTCGCACACATACCTGCCAATTTTGCCATAAATGGCATCGGAATAAGCCATATCGTAGGCCGACATTGTTTTGGCAATGGTGCCTGACGCACCTCCTGCTTTAAAAAAATTAGCAGCTACTTCTTGTCCTGCTCCAATTTCTGCAAATGACCCATAAATGGTTGTATCAAAATTTATGGCTAATGATTTTTCTTTGGTTGATAGTCTTTTCTTAACTTCCATTGGTTGAAATTATGGTTCAAAAGTAACTTGTTTACCCTTGTACAATCGAAAAACAGCTCGATATTTTACCTAATTATTTTTAGATTAGATTTACCATTTTTAAGATGGTATCCCCTATTGTAGTTATGTAGAGATTTAACTATCTTACGCAAAAAACCAAACCTATTAGTTCTATGGAAGTTCTCGATTTTATCACCATTCTTATTGTTCTTGCGGCCTTTTTTTTATTGGTAAATGTGAAGGTTCTAAAACTACCTTCTACGATTGGCTTAATGATTATGGCTCTCAGTCTTTCTCTGTTTATAATTTTTGGAGAAATGATTTTTAGAACACTCAGTAATATGGCGCAAAGTCTAATGACCGAATTTGATTTTTCAAAAGTCCTCTTTCAAGTAATGTTGAGTTTCTTGCTGTTTGCTGGAGCCCTTGAACTGGATTTGCGAAAGCTTGGAGAGGAAAAATGGATTATATTAATACTTGCCACCACAGGGGTGCTAATCTCCACTTTTACTGTTGGCTATGCCATGTTCTTTGTTCTTCCTTTAATTGGTATTCAATTAGACATAATTTATTGCTTGTTATTTGGAGCCCTTATATCTCCGACCGACCCTATTGCAGTGTTGGCAATGATTAAAAAATCTGTCGTATCTAAAAGTTTGGAAGCACAAATTGCTGGAGAATCACTTTTTAACGATGGAATAGGTGTAGTAGTTTTCTTAACTATACTACATATTGCTCAGGCAGGTGCAGGCGCACATATAGACCCTGTAAGTATTGGGTTGCTATTTGGGCAAGAAGTGATAGGAGGTGTTTTACTCGGTGCAGTATTTGGCTATGTAGGTCTTAAGTTACTTATGCTTATCGAGAATGAACACACCGAAATTGAAGTACTGGTAACGCTCTCAATGGTTTTAGCAGGAGCCAGCATTGCTAACATGTTGCACGTTTCCGGCCCATTAGCCATGGTTACAATGGGGCTGTTTGTAGGCAATAAAGGCCGCAGTGCAGAGCTGGAAAAAGCTGCAGGAGAGTATGTATATAAATTTTGGCATTTAATGGATGAGGCTATGAATGCCATCCTTTTCATACTTATTGGCATGCAAATAATTGTGATTAATTGGAATATGGATTACATATTTGCCGCCTTGATTGCCATAGTTATTGTCCTGATTGCACGATTATTCGGTGTTGGCATTCCTGTTTCAATTTATCGATTAAAGTCTCCTATTCCCAAATACACTATCAGAATTTTAACTTGGAGTGGTTTACGAGGCGGTATATCTGTGGCATTAGCCTTATCGTTGTATGAGTTTTCCAAAAACGGGTCGATGGTCGCTGAGACCGTAGATTTAATTATTGTTATGACATATTGTGTAGTACTGTTCTCTATTGTAGTACAAGGGCTTACCGTAAAAAAATTGTTTGCATTGGCAGCGGGTGATACAAAGGAGAAGGAATAGGTTACTGGGGAGTTGTATTTCTGCATTAAAAATGCGTTGCTCGCATCCTCGTTGCGCTGCGCTAAACGAGGACTGGTATAAAAATAATTCAATGACACTATCCCGTAAAGTGTGTAAGTTACAATTACTAGGGGTTTGATTATTTTTCTTATTTCAAGAGGGAACTCAAAAAAAAACGGTTAGCTCCTCCCAGTTGTCATGCCTGCTCTTGATATTAACCAGACGGACATAAGACAAAAAGATTAAAGTAACTTCTCAATAGTTGCAGGTAAACTTTAAACTTAAAAAAAGAAAAGTCCCTTTCTGGCTTTTAAAAGTGCATTCTAAAAGTAAAATCCAAAAACTACCTGCGGATATTGAGAAGTTACAGATTAAAGACATAAGACTCTTATTTTTAACAAGTTAAAAATAATTTAATAACGGTTAATTGCCGAAGCGTTAATAACATAAGAGTACTTACCTTAAATCCGCAAGGAACTTTGTGATGAAAGCCATAAGATGTTGTTAGTCA
>CAZZML010000398.1:0-3510 GCA_964654735.1 uncultured Roseivirgaceae bacterium
AGGGACGGTTTTAGTGGAATATATAAGCATTTTAGCTGTATTGTTTAGAACTTAGGGAAAATATCTAGCATGACAATCTTTTAAAAATAACCCCGAATTCTATCGGGGAAAATAATCCATTATTTTTTCGCTTTTTATTTCCAAAACCTCACCTACTACCTTATTTTCTGACAGTATTCCTTAGGTCGAACTCAGGTTAGTAGTATAAACTCAATCTAGTATTGAGATGGCCTTATATTTACGTTAGTCAGCATTAGAAAAATAGTTATAGATGAAATTATCAACCCCTCAAATAAAAGTTTTAATTATTAATTATTTCCCCCATTTAAAGGAAAAAGAAATTGATATTTTCTTGTCAATTTCTAAATATCAGTTTGCAAAGAATAAAGAAATGATTCTGAAAAGTGGCAGATTTGATAAAAATCTAATTTTTATTTTAAAAGGAGTAGCACGCGCATATAGCATAAACGATAAAGGACAAGAATTAAATGATTTTATAAGAGCTCAAGGACATTTAATGGGTGATGCAAAAGTCTTTGGCGAAGACATTCAAACACTCAATATTGAATCTATTGGAGAAATTCATTTTTTAAAGTTTAGTATTGAAGAATTAGAAGTTTTAGGTTATAGAAACCCAGAACTTATGAAATTCTATTTGAATTTTTTAAAAGAAATCATTCTTACCCTCTCTTATCGTTTAAATACATTTGTAACAATGACTCCAGAAGAACGATATGTAGATTTAATTACGTGGAACCCTATACTTTTAGAAACTACTTTTGATAAACATATCGCCAGCTTTTTAGGAATTACTCCGCTAACGATTTATAGAATAAAGAAAAAACAAAAAGCTATCAAATGATGTTTTTTTAGGATTTAATTAGGATTAATTTTGCAGATTATAAAAAAACTAATTAATGAAAAAACAAACCCTGTCCATCATTCTAAAAACAACATTTTTAGGATTAATTTTAGCGACTTTTACTAGCTGTAATCAACCGACTAAGGATGCCGAAAAAACTAATGATTCCACATCGGAATTTAAAGGCAAAATTGCCCTTGATATTAGAGACTCTGAATCAGACTGGTCGGCTTACACACCAAAATCAGCTCCAAAGGGGGCTCCCAATATTCTTTTTATTCTTTATGATGATACAGGATTAGGAGCCTGGTCTCCTTATGGCGGTGGAATTAATATGCCGACTATGGATAAACTTGCTGCCAATGGTTTAACATATACACAATGGCATACTACCGCTTTATGTTCGCCTACCAGATCAACAATTCAAACAGGAAGGAACCACCATTTAAATGGCATGGCAGCAATTACCGAAACTGCTGATGGTTTTCCAGGTGCAAATGGCAGAATGGGGCCGGAAGTAACACCATTATCTAAAATTTTACAAGATAACGGTTATAGTACTTTTTGGATAGGCAAAAACCACAACGTGCCTGAGCAAGATGTTGCTTCTGGAGGTAGTAAAAAACAATGGCCTTTACAAATGGGATGGGATCGTTTTTATGGTTTTATTGGAGGGGAAACTAACCAATGGTATCCAGACTTAATTGAAGACAATCATTTTGTTGAAATTGAATTTGAAGAAGGTTATCATCTTTCAAAAGATTTGGCAGACCACGCTTTAGGAATGTTAAGAGATCAACAAGCAACTAACCCTTCAAAGCCTTGGTATATGTGGTATAATCCGGGAGCTAACCATGCACCTCATCATGCACCAAAAGAATATATTGAAAAGTATAAAGGCAAATTTGATGAAGGGTATGATGCCTACAGAGATTGGGTTACCGGCCGTATGATAGAGAAAGGAATTCTACCAGAAGGGACAGTAAATACACCTATGAATCCTATGCGTGAAGATATGGCTCAAGCCATTGATAATGTTCGCCCTTGGAATACCTTAAATGATGATGAGAAAAAATTATTTGCAAGAATGGCAGAGGTTTATGCGGGCTTTTCTGAATATACCGATGCACAAGTAGGTAGAGTTATTGACTACTTAGAAGAAAGTGGCCAACTAGAAAATACAATTGTATTGTACGCAGCAGATAATGGGGCTTCGGGAGAAGGTTCTCCAAATGGTTCTGTAAATGAAAATAAATTCTTTAATGGTTACCCAGATGAACTATCAGAAAATATGAAATATTTGGATGTGTTAGGTGGACCAGAAACTTATGAACACTACCCAACTGGATGGGCTTCTGCTTTTTCTGCTCCTTTTAAAATGTTTAAAAGATACTCCCAATATGCAGGAGGCACTAATGACCCACTGGTAATATCTTGGCCAAAAGGGATTAAAGCAAAAGGTGAAATCAGAAATCAATACCATCATTCAGTAGATATTGTACCAACCTTACTTGAATTGATAGGTTTAGAAATGCCAACAGTTTACAATGGAGTTGATCAAGTACCACTTTCAGGAGTATCTATGGCTTATACTTTTGATGCCAAACCAAATGACCCAACTCAAAAAGAAGTACAATATTTTGCTATGTTAGGTTCACGAGGAATATGGAAAGAAGGATGGAAAGCAGCAGCTATTCATGCTCCACTTTCCGGTAAAGGAAATTTTGATAAAGATGATTGGGAGTTGTACCATGTGGCTGTTGACAGGTCGGAATCTAAAGACCTTGCCGAAGAAAACCCTGAAAAACTGCAAGAATTAATAGATGCTTGGTTTGTAGAGGCTGAAAAAAATAATGTTTTACCGCTTGATGACAGAAGTGCTGCTGAAATAATTGCTATTGAAAGACCATCGCAAGAACCAGCGAGAGACAGATATATTTACTATGCTAATGCAGCACCAGTACCGGAAGGCAATGCAGTAAATGTAAGAGGGCGGTCGTATAAAATATTGGCAAACGTAGAAATTACTGAAAACTCGTCAGGAGTTTTATTTGCTCACGGATCTCGCTTTGGAGGTCATTCATTATTTATAAAAAACAATAAACTTTATTATGTATATAATTTTTTAGGAATTAAACCAGAACAAGTATTTGAGTCATCAATTAAACTTACTTCTGGCGAACATACATTAGGTATGGAATTCATTAGAGAAAGAACAGGTGAAAATGGAGAATCGGTTGGTATAACAAAACTTTATATCAACGAAAAAGTTGTAGCTGAAGGAGCTATGAGAACGCAACCAGCTAAATTTACACTTTCAGGTGATGGTTTATGTGTTGGGTTTGATAGTGGTGATGCGGTGAGTGAATTATATCCATCACCAAGCAAATTTAATGGCGGCACTCTTGATTTTGTTGGTGTAACTGTTGAAGGCACCCCTTATGTTGACTTGGAAGCAGAAGCAAAACGTGTAATGATGAGTCAGTAATTATGACTTGAATATGTTGGTGGATAGAAAACAACGATACTCCAACAATGTACAATAATAATAGCCAATTTTGTGGTAGTTTTAGAGCTTATAAGCTCGTTTCAACTTAACCCGCATTATTCATTGGGGATTTGTAATGAAAGCCCTAAGTGCACTAAAA
>CAZZML010000399.1:0-3505 GCA_964654735.1 uncultured Roseivirgaceae bacterium
TATAAGGAAAAGTATGTGCTCCACATTTATCTCCTAATAATAAGGAATCGCATTGCGAAAAATTACGTACATTTTCGGCACGTTTATGCACCTGTACCAACCCTCGATAGCTATTTTGACTATGACCTGCAGATATACCTTTCGATACAATTCTGCTTTTAGTGCCTTTGCCAATATGAATCATTTTGGTACCGGTATCCGCCTGTTGATAATTATTGGTTACGGCTACTGAGTAAAATTCACCCACAGAATAATCTCCTTTTAAAATACAGCTTGGGTATTTCCACGTTACTGCGGAGCCAGTTTCTACTTGTGTCCATGAGAGCTTGGCGTGATCGCCATTGCAAATTCCTCGCTTAGTCACAAAATTATAAATTCCGCCTTTACCATTTTTATCGCCCGGATACCAGTTTTGTACGGTAGAGTATTTTACTTCCGCATCGGTTTCCACAATAATTTCCACAATAGCAGCATGCAACTGATTTTCATCTCGTTGAGGAGCAGTACAGCCTTCCAAATAACTAACGTAAGAGCCAGGTTCAGCTACAATTAAGGTACGTTCAAACTGGCCTGTATTGGCCGCATTAATTCTGAAATAAGTGGAAAGTTCCATTGGGCAATGCACTCCTTTAGGAATGTAACCAAACGAGCCATCGCTAAATACCGCAGAGTTTAAGGCAGCGTAATAATTATCGGTATATGGCACAACTGATCCTAAATATTTCTTTACCAATTCAGGATGATCCTTAACAGCTTCACTAAAAGAGCAAAAGATGATACCAAGCTCGCCTAATGTTTCTTTAAATGTAGTTGCCACAGATACACTATCAATTACGGCATCAACCGCAACACCCGTCATTCGCTTTTGCTCTTCAATTGAAATCCCTAATTTCTTAAATGTTTCAATCAATTCAGGATCAACTTCATCCAAGCTATCTAGTTTTTTCTGCATTTTAGGAGCAGAGTAATAAATAATATCTTGAAAGTCGATTTTAGGGTATTTTACGGCTGCCCAGTCTGGTTCTTCTAAAGTTAACCAATGCCTGAATGCTTTGAGCCTAAACTCCAACAGCCATTCGGGCTCATTCTTTTTGGCAGAAATAAAACGAACAATATCTTCATTTAGGCCTTTGGGAGCCTCATCGGCTTCAAAATCAACTGACCAACCGTGTTCGTATTCCTTTGAGGTAAACTCTTCTAAAATTTCAGCATCTTTACTCATAGGCTTTTAAAAAATAGTGATGCAAATATAGTACTAATCTCTTATTTATAATCATTTTAAATAAGGAAAATTTAATAGCTTTAACTACCACCTAGATTGAGCGATTCAGTGGAGATGAGAAGTGCTAAGAGACTGAGAGTAATCCCGAAAATTTTCGGGATTACTCTCAGTACATTAGTGCTTATCGCTTCAGAGAATCGCTCAATCTAGGTAAAAATAAAATGCTTACAAAACTTGACAAGTTATGTGGGTTCAACCAACTGAAAATTCATTCGCTGTATTCGTACGGCATTTAAAATTGCCAGTAAAGCAACACCCACATCGGCAATTACGGCCTCCCACATAGTGGCCATTCCCATTGCACCAAGTGCCAGCACCAATACTTTTACCCCTAATGCCAACGCAATATTTTGCCAGATTATTTTATTGGTAGCATTGCCTATTTTTATGGCAGTTGCAATTTTAGAAGGCTGGTCTGTTTGAATAACCACATCAGCGGTTTCAATGGCAGCATCGCTGCCTAAACCACCCATAGCTAAACCCACATTGGCAAGGGTTATCACCGGGGCATCATTAATGCCATCTCCCACAAAAGCAATAGTTCTTCCTTGCTTTTTTAATTTTTCAACTTCATTAATTTTCCCTTCTGGAAGCAAGCCTCCTATTGCTTTATCAATGCCTAATATGTTGGCAGTTTTATTAACTACCAGCGGGTTATCACCCGAAAGTATTATTACTTCTTTTATGTTTTTAATAGTATGCAGTGCAGTTACGGCCAGCATGGCATCGTCTTTTAGTGAGTCGGCTATGGTTATATAGCCTGCATATTTATTATTAACAGCAATAATTAGTAGGGTATCGGTTATCGAATTTAGTTTTTGGTTATAAGTAATGTTGTGTTTATCCATTAGTTTGCTGTTACCTGCCAACAATACGTAATTGCCTACCTTTCCTTTTATTCCCTGTCCGGGAAATTCTTCTACTTGAGTAACTTTGTAAACAGCTTTGTTTTTACCTGCATATTTTACAATAGCTTCTGCAACAGGGTGGGTGGAGTTAGTTTCTAAATTTGCAGTTAACGCTACTAATAATTCTTTGCTAAAATCAATTGATACAACTTCCTGCACTTCAAAAACACCTTTGGTTAAGGTGCCTGTTTTATCCATTACTACGGTATCTACTTTGGTCATTAAGTCTAAAAAACTAGCACCTTTAAACAAGATGCCATTGCGAGATCCGGCTCCAATTCCTCCGAAATATCCCAGTGGTATGGAAATAACCAGCGCACAAGGGCAGGAAATGACCAAAAAGATTAATGCCCGCTGAAACCATATCTGAAACAGGTAGCCATCGCCCATAAAAAAGTAGGGGAGAACTACCAAAGCTATTGCCAGCCAAAAAACAACAGGGGTATAAATTTTTGCCAGCCGGCTGATTAATAATTGTGTTTTGGCTTTTCTGCCAACGGCTTCCTGAACAAGCTTTAAAATTTTAGAAAGCTTGGTGTCTTCATAATTACTGGTAACCTCTATTTCAATCAGTTTAGTAAGGTTTACCATTCCTGCAAGTACTGTTTCGCCTTTTTTCTTGTTGTCAGGTGCAGATTCGCCTGTTAATGCTGCCGTATTTAAGGTGGCATTTTCTGAGATAAGCTTGCCATCCAACGCTATTTTTTCGCCCGCTTTTGCTAGTATGGTTTGACCAATGGCTACCTGTTTCGGGTGCCTTATTCGTGTTATCCCGTTTTCCAGTACCGTAACCTCTTCTACCTGCACTTTAAGCAAGGCTTCGATGGAGCGTTTGGCCTTGTTTACCGCTGCCTCCTGAAATAACTCGCCTACAACATAAAAAAGCATAACGGCTACTCCTTCGGCATAGGCATTAATAGTAAAAGCCCCAATAGTGGCTACCGACATTAACACAAACTCGTTATAAACATCGCCCTTTGCTATTAGTTTTGCAGCCTTTAAAACAATTGAGCCTCCAATAATTATATACAGGACACCAAACCAAATAAGTGGAATGGGTGATTTTAAAAATGTAACATCATAAAAGTCGAAACCAATTCCCATTAGCAAAAACACCAAAACAATACCCGGGATAATGTATTTTTTGTTTACACTAATTGTTTCTTTAGGTGTTTCAGTGGCATCTATTTTGCAAATACCTTCTTTTCTACATGCTTCGCCCATAATTATTTTTTTTGCAGAGGTGTTTCACACACCCACTGTATTTGTTTACAAAACTAGCTTAAAACACCCTGCAACCGAGTTGCATTTTTTA
>CAZZML010000400.1:0-3503 GCA_964654735.1 uncultured Roseivirgaceae bacterium
CTGGCAGACACTTAAAATGCTCATAACAAATATTCATGAATTAATCAGGTTAAAGTGTACATAGTTTTATTATAAGAATATAGTCAATGTTTACAAATCCAATAAAGTACATACCCTTAGGTTTAACAGAAGAAAAAAGGCTTGAAAAAATCCATACAGTTGTTTTTCAAAAGGCCTTAGATGCCTCCACCTCTGTAGCAAAAGAAATAGCCGAATTAATTCATCAGAAAACATTGGCAAATAAGCCTTGTGTTTTAGGCTTAGCAACGGGATCATCTCCAACAGGTGTTTATAACGAGCTTGTACGAATGCATAAACAGGAGGGGTTGAGCTTTAAAAATGTTCATACGTTCAATTTAGATGAATATTTCCCTATGCAGCCTGATTCATTGCAAAGCTATGTTAGGTTTATGAAAGAGTATTTGTTTGATCATATTGATATACCTCCCCAAAACATTCATATTCCTGATGGTACTTTACCGGCAGAAAAAGTTTTTGATGCCTGTATGACCTATGAAAAGATGATAGCGGAGTTGGGGGGATTGGATTTGCAGATATTAGGAATTGGCAGAACAGGACATATAGGGTTTAACGAACCAGGCTCCCACCTTAATTCAGCTACTCGTAAGGTTACCCTAGATCATGTTACCAGAGTTGATGCTGCTGCTGACTTTTTTGATCAGGATAATGTTCCGAGAAAGGCTATAACAATGGGTGTAGGCACTATTATGAAAGCCAAAAGAATTATTTTAATGGCTTGGGGCGAAGGCAAAGCATCTATTATTGCTAAAACAATCGAGGGACCTCAAATTGATGCTGTTCCTGCAACATTTCTTCAAAACCACAAAAATGTTACAATAGTACTGGATGACGCTGCCTCTGCTACGTTAACACGGGTAAAAACCCCGTGGCTGGTTAGTTCCTGTACCTGGGATTATGGTTTAATCAAACGTGCCGTTGTTTGGTTATGCCAAAAAACAGAAAAACCAATTTTAAAATTAACCGATAGAGATTATAATGATAATGGGATGAGTGATTTGGTTTCAGCTCATGGCTCCTCCTATGAAATAAACATTAAAATGTTTAACGAATTTCAGCATACCATTACAGGCTGGCCCGGAGGGAAACCAAGTGCAGACGACAAGTCAAGGCCTGAACGTGCCAAACCGGCTTCTAAGCGAGTGGTCATTTTTAGCCCTCACCCCGATGACGATGTAATTTCAATGGGAGGTACCTTTATAAGGCTGCATGATCAGGGGCATCAGGTACATGTAGCATATCAAACATCGGGCAATATTGCTGTTTTTGATGATGATGTGGTTAGGTTTGCCGATTTTAACGAAGAGATAAACCGATTTTTAGGAACTCAGAAGGATGCAAATAATAGCCTCTATAAAAAAGTAAAGAAAGAACTGGAGAGGAAAAAGCCAGGCGAAATGGATTCTGATCTAATTAAAGAAATAAAAGGGCTGATTAGGAAAGGGGAGGCCAGAGCAGCTTGTAGGTTTGTTGGCTTGCCTGATGAAAGAATGCACTTTTTAGATATGCCTTTCTATGAAACCGGGCTTGTAAAAAAGAATCCTATTGGGAAGGGTGATGTGCAATTAATTGTTGACTTGCTTAAAGAAATAGAGCCCCATCAAATATTTGCTGCCGGAGATCTTTCTGACCCCCATGGCACGCACCGTGTGTGTCTTGAGGCAATTTATAAAGCTATCCATGAGCTTAAAAATGAAAAATGGTTGAAAAATTGCTACGTTTGGTTATATCGTGGTGCCTGGCAGGAGTGGGGAATTGAAGACATAGAAATGGCTGTTCCTCTTAGCCCAGATGAGCTTTCTATGAAGAGAAAAGCTATTTTTAAACATCAATCCCAAAAAGACAGTGCTGTTTTTCCCGGCAATGACTCACGGGAATTTTGGCAGAGATCAGAATATAGAAATAAAGAAACAGCCCAGTTATACGATAAGTTGGGCCTTGCAGAATACGAAGCCATGGAAGCTTTTAAAAGGCATATAATCTAATTAGCCCAATGGTTTAAGAAATACCTTGCGGATTTAAGGAACATGTAAGTATTTGATTTTAAATTCAGCTTATTAAATAATTGTGTTTTGATGTTTATTTGTATTTTGTCCCGAATAGCTATCGGGATGTTGCTTGTAATTTCTAAAAACTAATTAAAATATGCTGAATGCCATAAATCGGTTGAATTGTCTTTCGTTTCTACACTAAAAACATGTACATCTTTGTTTTTCAATAATAATTTTTCAATCTTTCTTTTGCTTAAAATACTAAACGATGAAGCAAAGCTATCTGCTAGGGTAGCATTTGGGGCAATAACAGATACTTGTATATTGCCAGTAATGCCAAAACCTGTGTAAGGGTTAATAATATGCGAGTAAGTTTTGCCCTTAAAAGTAACATTCTGGTACATTTTACCAGAGGTAGCAATGGCTGAATTGCTTAAAGAAACAATATGCGAAATTTTCTTTCCGAAATGGTTGGTATAACCAATTTCAATATTCCATCCATCCCGATTTGGTGGAGGGTTGCTTAGTGCAATATCTCCGCCAAAATCGACTAGAGCCTGTTTAATGCCATGCTGTTTTAAAATCTGTAAAACAGCATCAGCAGTATAACCCTTGGCAATTCCACCAAGGTCTAATTGAGTGCCTTTTTTTTTAAGTAAGGCCGTTTTATTATCTTTATTTAGTACCAACCGCTTATAGCCTATTGTTTTTTTAGCAATCTTCAACTGTTTTTTCGATGGAAACTCACCCTCTTTTTTTGCATCTCTCCAAATTTTTGTATAGGCACCAATGGTAACATCAAAACTGCCTTTTGTTAGTTTTGAAATAGAGTTGGCTTGTAAAAGCACTTCAAATAATTCATCGCTTATCTGTACAGGTGTTTTCTCTCCACTTTTTTCGCAAAGTCTGTTTAGTTCGCTATTCGGAATGTAATCGCTAAAAATCTGATTGAGATGCTGAACCCGATTAAAAGCTTCCGATGCTGCTTTTTTTGCCGTTGCACTATCAGAGGCGTACAAAATAAGGCTTAATATAGTCCCCATAGCCGGTTGGCTGTACTCAAAACTTTGGCTCGGCTGGGCATTGGCATTATTTACAAAAAGAAGCAAGCCCAAAATGCCGTATAAAAGGATATAATGGATTTTCATACCATGTTATTTTAGGGTATATTGTTTTATGCATTTTTACTATAATCCAGACCCGTTATAAACGCGGTGTGTGGTTTTTGAATCTTTCAAAACCTTACTAAAATAAGGCATGTTTTGTTATTTGTTATATATTTGGCATTATTAATGAAGCTTATTAAGTTACAAAACTTTATTAAATAGCAGACTTGGTTTATTGATTTAATCAATATTTTTAACCAAACAAGTATAACCTTAAATCCGCAAGGAACTTTGTGATGAAAGCCATAAGAGGTTGTTAGTCAGGTGCTCGCACAGATATTTGGAACGGAATAAATGTAGCATATTG
>CAZZML010000401.1:0-3488 GCA_964654735.1 uncultured Roseivirgaceae bacterium
TGTTAGGTGTTTCTATCTTTTCCTGCCCATATACGCCCAACCCACCATAACCAAGGTCATCTGCTAAAATATAAATAATATTTGGTTTTTTTTGATCCTCTTTTTCTTTAGGTTTAACACATGCTAAAAGAAACAAAACCAGAAACGGAAAAAGCCCAATTGATGAGAAAGGTTTCATAATGAAAGGATTATTAAGTTTTTTTAACAATAGTAAACCTTTTTAATAGCTTTTTGAAAGTTTTAGTAATTTTAAAACAACCTTTTGAAAGATAAAACGATTTTGTGTTTTGTTTGCCACCAGTTTGGTATGCATACTTTGATGTTATGTTAACACTACTAATCTGATTGTTTAAATTGTAACTTAAAATTAACCGCAATATCATTCCCTGTTTCTATTTGGCCAAACATGGCTGTGGGTGGCTCTATGTTAAAGTCGCTCAATTTAAGTGGTATTTTACCTGAAAAGGCTAATGTTCCATTGGTAAAGTAAGCAGTGGTTTGTGTTTTTATTGCTTTTTTTACACCTGCAATATACATTAACCCTTCTGCCATTAATATGCTGTTATTTTCAGTAATTAAATCAAATGGTATAGAGGCAGTTAACTCAAAAACTATTTCAGGGTGCTCCTCTGCTTTTAAAGCTCGGTGCATTTTATTGTCCATTGTTTCCCCTTTTTCGCTATGCAGGCTGCCTGCAGGCACAGTAAGGGTAACTAACGAAATGGTACCTTTCTTTAGGTAGCTTTCCGTATTTTTTTTAGTATCAATCAGTAATGAACCTTTCATTTTTTTTGCATTTACTGACCACTCATGAAGAGTAGATGTGCCGCTAATACTAATTGAAGAAGTTTGAGTTAGATTATAGTGCTGTGCAAACGCTGTTAGCGAAAAAACAGTGCACATTAACGTGAGAATATATTTCATTTTTTTATCAAAGTATAAAAATTTTATTTGCCCGGTTTTACAATTTTATAATGCCCATTTTTATCGGGCATATTTAGCGTTTTAGAACCCCAGCTTATATCAGTTGGCACAATGCTTTCTTTAGATTTAAGTAGTTCGTCCATTATTATTTCCTTGCCTGTTTCTGCAGCCATACGCCCCATAATGACTGTTAGCGTACTTTTTGCAGCATATTCGGTATTATTAATATGTGTACCCTTTAAAATAGATTCGATAAAAATATTTTGTTCTACCTGAGTAGCAGCAAGGTCTTCTCTGCTTCGGTATCTCCACAATGTAGTATTATTAAAGTCGATAAACCGTTGCCTCTCATCTGCTACTGCTTTAGTACCGCGCACAGCCCACCCCGATTTGTTGGTACAGTTGTTCATATTTCTTGCCTGAGAATACATTTTAATTCCGTTTTTATATTCATACTCAATAAAAAAATGGTCGTACGTATTACCCTGATTATCAGCATTAAATACTTGTCTGCCTCCGTTACCCAATGCTTTTACAGGAAAGTCGTCCATTATCCAGTTCATCACATCTATTTGATGAATGGCCTGCCCTGCCAATTGCCCACCCCATAACCAGGTAAAATACCTCCAATTACGTACCTGATACTCCATTTCGGTTAGCCCGGGCTCACGATTAATTATTCTAGGCTCGCCTACGTTGTAATAGGTACTAATAGAAGTAATTTCACCAATTTGTCCTTCCTTAATTCTTTTTACCATCTCCTGGTTGGCCTTTGCATACCTAAACTGAAGACCAACAACCACATTTAGTTTCTTCTGATCGGCCAGTTTCCCAATCTCCATAATCTTATTAAAACCCGGTACATCTACAGCCAGAGGTTTTTCCATGAAAACATGTTTATCTGCCTTTATTGCTGTTTCAAAATGCAATGGCCTAAATGGTGGAGGTGTTGCCAAAATAACAGCATCACACATCTCAATAACTTTTTTATAGGCATCCAACCCTATAAATACAGTATCTTTTGTTACATCACATCTTTCTTTAAAATTTTGCTCTAATAAACCCAAAGTCCTTTTTACTTTGTCTTCGAAGGCATCGGCTATGGCCACAACCCTAACAGCAGGAGAAGCTTTAAGTGCTTCGAACAGGGCACCTCTTCCCCTACCACCACAACCAACCAAGCCAATTTTAATTTGCTGGGGTTCATTAATATAAGCATGTAGTTGGCCGGGTATTGAGCCAATCAATGCTCCACCCAATGCAACTGTAGAACTTTTCTTTATAAAATCTCTTCTACCTTCATTGGTTATCTTATTCATAGCATCCTTATTAATATAGGTAAATATTTATTTCAAATTCAATTATTCATCCAGCACTAATTGCCAAAACTTTTTAGCTTCCTTTTCATCAGGTTGTTTTACAGGGCTAACCAAACGAAAGCCAATAAAGGGAGAATCTGTGTACCACCAAAAGCTTTTAGGGATTTGGGGATCATTTTTTTGTAGATAGAACCCAGACTTAGTCCTTAATGTGCACGTTAAATCTTTAGCATCATCATCCCAAGAACCACCTCTGAACACACGGGGGTGCAACCTTGTGGGTATATTCCAAGGATTTACTGCTATTGTATCCTTCTGGTTATTATAAAAATCATCATCATACTGATCCAAAGTCCATTCGGCCACATTGCCCAGTATATCAAACAAGCCAAAGGCATTTGGCAACTTTTGGCCAATCTTTGCGTACCTGTCGTTACTATTTTCGTAACTCCAGGCATAATTACCCAGTTGGCTTACCTGACTTGGTTTGTCTGTAAAAACACCTTTGGACTCACCCGCTTTGCACATATATTCCCATTCTGCTTCTGTTGGCAATCGGTATAACCTGCCTGTAATGGTTGATAGCCATTTGCAAAATGTTAAAGCCGCATAAGGTGAGATGCTAACCACAGGATACCCATTTTTACCCATCCCAAAAGCAGGATCTTCAAAGGGTGGGCTAGGGCGTGTGATTGCATCTGCTTTTTTTATTTTATCCTGAGGAAAAGAGTCAGGTAGAATATTATTTTCGGATAAAAAAAGTTCAAACAGCTCCCACGTTACTTCATATTTGCCAACCCAAAGGCTATCAACCTGCACAGCATGAGGCGGTGTATCATTATCACCTCCGTTAGAAGTACCCATTTGATATACACTACCCGGAATTTTCAGCATTTCAAATGTTACATCTGAAGTGCCAATGCCCTGAACAAAGTTTACTGTTTCATTTACTACATTTTGAGCAGATAGGTTTTGAACGCCTAAACTCAAAACTATCGCCTGATATATAATATATTTATATTTTTTTATAGTAGGGTTCATCAATAATCCAACGTATTGCATTTAAAAAAATCTACATTTTACTTACACAGACATCACAAGTTGTTTTATACCTTAAATCCGCAAGGAAAATCTATTACAAGCCATAATATGATGTCATTCAGTCACTTGCCTGCCTGTTCGGCAGACAGGCTCAATAGTTGGTACTCACCAATATGCTACATTTATTCCGTTCCAAATATCTGT
>CAZZML010000402.1:0-1419 GCA_964654735.1 uncultured Roseivirgaceae bacterium
GAGCCATTTCCAGTTTCTGGTTAGCCATGGTTTTTTGGAGGTTATCTGATTCATATTGTTTTATTTTTACCCTTCCGCTCACGCTTTGGCGTGAACACCTTCCCTTAAAAAAGGGAAGGAATTAGATTCTAACTAGAAACTTTAACTTTCATTAAACTAGGTTTCGACTGCACTCAACCTGACATTACATTACATTACTAAGACAATAGAGAACTGTTTTTAGTATTAACTCCACAGTTTTCATTTTCTTCTAGTCCTTCCCTTTGGGAAAGGTTTGGGATGGGATTACTTTACCACCTTAATCCATTTCCCTTTCGTTCGTACAAAATAGTCATTATCATACATGGCTTCTGCTTGAATTCCAGGCAAATAGTAGTTTCCTAAATAAGAAGCGTTGAGAGACACAGAAAACGTTTTTGACTTTCTACGTTCCAAATCAAAATAGAAATTTACTCTGTCATCTCGTATATCAGTAAATTCTGCCTGACTGCCTGTTGAACTTCCATAATCTGTAAAACGGGTATTTATGATTTCCCACCCTGAAGGAAAAATCTCCGTTAAGGCAATATCATGAAGGTTTTCACTTTTTAAATTGCTAATAGTAATAACTGCTTTAAAGTCTGTTCCTTGACTTAATTTCGTAATATCAATATTATTGCCATTGGTATCTATATACTTAATACTAACGTTTAAATTTCGTTTTTCAGCCAATTCTTGTCCTAAGGGTAAAATACCTGAATTGAGTACCCTAACATACACTACGTTTGCCTGATTGTTCGTTAGTTTTATAATATTCCCTCCTTCATTTATGGTTAATTTACGTTGTGCAATGGTTTTTTGTGTATTAATCGTTTCTGATTTTCCATTATTAGCGGCATACTGTACTTTAACGGCTTTGCCTCCATTAATTTCAACCATCTTTGCCATTGCTAATAAACAATAAGAAGTGGTTTGTGTACTCATCCATCTACTTGAAGAAAGTTGTTTGGCTAAATACTGTGCCATTTCACGAGATTTAGAATTGCCAGTTAATAACATCGTTTCCATTGCCATGGCTCTATTTCTATCTGTAGAACCATAGGTATAATAATCACCTCTCACAGATTCGAAATCAATATTAGCAGTATTGGCAACTTTTTTAGCTACTTCTTTTTGTCCTGCCAAAGCATAGGCTGCTGCTAAACGCCACTTACTATCATTTGATAGTGTTCCGTGCTCGCGTAATCTGTTCATGGATGCTAAATCAGGATGTCCTGCCAATGCCAAAGTGTATAAACGATAGGCTTGCGCTAAGTCATAGTAATAATACCTGTTACTTGCTCTCCAGTTTCTAGCAGCTTCTTGTTGGTATTTTAACCAGTTATTCATAAAAGTTAATGGCAAACTATAGCCTTTTTTCTGTGCTTCTATCATAAAATG
>CAZZML010000402.1:1519-3483 GCA_964654735.1 uncultured Roseivirgaceae bacterium
GGATTCGGATTTACAATGTCTATCTCTACTTTATAAGACGATTTCTCACCGTTACCGGAAGCCAATACTTCAATGGTACCAATACCTTGTGCTTTGCTAACATCCAATTCAAAATAGACCATTTTTTCATCTGGTTTTTCAAAAGAAATGGAATGTGTTTTTTCTCCGATAATGGTAATTCCTTTACTCAATTTTAAACTGATCTTGGCTTTTTTAATCTTAGGTTCCATAGCGAATACTGTAACCGGTAAGGTTACTTTTTCACCAGGACTCAATTTTCTTGGTAGTGAAGACAATACCATTAACGGTTTACGAACGGGTGTGGTTTCATCAATACTACCATAAGCGGCATTTGTATTATCTCCAGCAATAACCATAGTTCGTACAGAACCAATGTATTTAGGCATGGTAATTTTATGTTTTTTCGTTTCGCCTTTTTTTAGGGTAAATGGTCCTAAATAGGTAACCACTGGTTTGAAACGATTTGCTTTTTTTGGTGGTGTTTTTCCTGCGTCTTCATCACCTCCAATTCCGAAAACTTGTTGTATGCTTCCGCCATAAGCACCAATTACATGGTCAAAAATATCCCAAGTTTTAACGCCTAAGGCCTCTTTGGTATAAAAACTATTCCATGCATTTGGAGTTTTAAATCGAGTTAAATCTAATAAGCCTTCGTCAACAACTGCCAAGGTATACGTCATGGGTTTTCCTTGTTTTTCACTCACTTTTACCGTGAATTTTTCTTCGGGACGCAGAACTTTAGGCATTGAAATTTGGGGTTCTAAAATCGTATTTGGATCTTTTACTAAGATTGGAATAACGCCATATAATCGCAAGGGTAAATCATTGGCTGTAGATGCATGTGGTTGTAATAATGAGATATTAATAAACACATTGGGAGTCATTTCTTTGGTGATTGGTATTTCGGTAGTCGTTTCGCCTTTTTGAGTTTTCACCCATTGCTGGTCTAATACTTCTGTACCATTTTCAATACTAATTAATGCTCTGCCAGCTGTACCTGAAGGGAAGGTTATCTTAGCTGTTTCTCCTACATTATAGTTTTCTTTATCTGCTGAAAATACCAACATTTTTGCCGCTTGAGGGTCGCTTCCAGTGGGTCTTTTCCACCAATTTCTATAGAAATAAATTGTTCTTCCAGTGGCGTGGCCACTTTTTGGGTCATACACTCTTATTAAGTACCTACCTCCATCTTCTTCGGGGATATTGATTTTAAAATTCCCTTTTCCTTTAGCATTGGTATTTACGGTAATTGACCTAATGGGTTTGTGGTATTGACTACCTACATAGGATGCTAAATCATCATAGGAAGAATTCCACCACCAACGCCATTTAATTTGATATACTTTTACTTCTAATTGGTTGCGTTTCACTGGGTTTCCTTCAGCATTGACTGTGGCAACATCAAAAGTTACATCTTCATCTGTATAGAACGAACCATAGGCTCTGGTTTTTGGAGACCTCATCCCCACAAAAACATCATAAGGTGCAAAATTCATACTCACGGCATCCATAGAAAAATCACCTCCATTTTCAAAAGCTCTGGTTAAAAATGATGCTTTCAACATACCGGGTGCTTTCTTACCAAAATCTATTTTTTTAGTCAACTTGGCATTCCCTTCGGCATCTAATCTACCATCGAAAATGGTCATTTCTTCAGTAGAAAATTTTCGTGTTGGGTCTGTAAAAATATAATTGGGGTATTTTTTAAACGCCGTAGAAGTACTTGTAAACTTCGCATTTACCTCTGCTTTTAGATTTTTTGCAACGGCACCGTGTAACCACTTTACATTTAATGCTGCATCAATTGGTTTTTCTGAAGTAAGTATTTTATCCTTAAAATCAATCTTAATCTTTAATCGATTTGGTTTTATGGTTTCAATTTTTAAGCCTTGGTAAAAAACGGCACCACCAACACTCACTTTGGCATTCCAATTTCCGGTAGC
>CAZZML010000403.1:0-3478 GCA_964654735.1 uncultured Roseivirgaceae bacterium
CTATGATGCTTATGAAAACCTTACTATTAAAATTCAAGCTTTAAGAAGAAGCTTGAGATAATACACAAACTAGCGTGAAAGCTGTTAAACCGTGGACTAATAAGCTATGAAACAAAATAACCCTTTAATCCTCAGTGGTCTCGAACCGCTCATCATTACCCCTGAATCTAATTTTGTAAATGTTGGTGAGCGAACTAATGTGACGGGGTCTAAGAAATTCTTACGCCTTATTAAAGAAGAAAAATTTGAAGAAGCACTCTCTGTTGCTCGTAATCAGGTAGAGAATGGAGCTCAGATCATTGATGTAAATATGGATGAGGGCCTTATTGATGGGAAAGAAGCCATGGTGCTTTTTCTAAATCTAATTGCCTCTGAGCCCGATATTTCACGAGTGCCCATTATGATTGATTCCTCGAAATGGGAAATCATTGAAGCAGGCTTAAAATGCGTTCAAGGGAAAGGTGTTGTAAACTCCATCAGTTTAAAATCGGGAGAAGAAGAGTTTATTTATCAGGCTACACAAATTAAACGGTACGGTGCTGCGGTAATCGTAATGGCATTTGACGAAGATGGGCAAGCAGATAATTATAATCGAAGAATAGAAATTTGCGAACGTGCTTATCGGATTTTAGTAGATCAAGTAAAATTTCCTCCTCAAGACATCATCTTCGATCCTAATATTTTTCCTGTGGCAACAGGAATGGAGGAGCATCAAAATAATGCAGTCGATTTTTTTAAAGCAACAAAATGGATAAAAGATAATTTACCAGGGGCAAAAATTAGCGGAGGCGTGAGCAATGTTTCTTTCTCGTTTAGAGGAAATAATGCAGTTCGTGAAGCAATGCATTCTGCTTTTCTATACCATGCCATTAAAAATGGAATGGATATGGGCATTGTAAATCCTGAAATGTTGGAGGTGTATGATGAGATTCCGAAAGACTTATTGGAGTATGTTGAAGACGTGCTTTTAAATAGGAGGGATGATGCAACTGAACGGCTATTAGATTTTGCCCAAACTGTAAAAGGTTCTGCCAAACAGAAAGTGGTAGATGACTCTTGGCGAGAAGAAAAGGTGGAAGATCGGTTAAGTCATGCCCTTGTAAAAGGAATTACTGAGCATATAGATGACGATACGGAAGAAGCCCGTAAGAATTTTGAGCAACCTTTAGAAGTGATAGAAGGGCCACTAATGGATGGAATGAACACCGTTGGTGACCTTTTTGGTTCGGGCAAAATGTTTTTACCACAAGTAGTTAAAAGTGCTCGTGTAATGAAAAAAGCGGTTTCTTATTTATTACCATACCTTGAAGCTGCAAAGCAAGCGGGTGCTAGATCGCAATCAAAAATACTGCTAGCAACTGTTAAAGGAGATGTACATGATATTGGGAAAAATATTGTGGGAGTGGTTTTGGCCTGTAATAATTACGAAATTGTTGATTTAGGAGTAATGGTACCTGCCGATAAAATCCTACAAGCAGCCAAGGAACAAGACGTTGATATTATAGGCTTAAGTGGTTTAATTACACCTTCTTTGGATGAAATGGTGTATGTGGCTAAGGAAATGGAGCGCGAAGGATTTAAAATCCCTCTTCTTATTGGTGGAGCAACCACAAGCCGAATTCATACGGCCGTTAAAGTAGATCCTGAATACAGTGGGCCTGTAATTCACGTACACGATGCATCACGAAGTGTGCCCGTGGCAGGAGAGTTATTAAAAAATGATTCCTTTTTTACTTCTATTAAAGAAGAGTATAAAAAACTACGCGAAAACTATTTGGCTAAGAGAGAAGTAAAAGTTCTGCCTCCTATTAATGATGCTATTGCCAATAAACAAATGCTTGATTGGAGTAACCAAGAGATTCTGAAACCTAATTTTCTTGGCATCAAAGTGTTTGCAAATTACTCTTTAAAAGAAATTAGAAAATTTATTGATTGGTCTCCTTTTTTTAACACGTGGATGTTGAAAGGGAAATACCCTAAAATTCTCAAAGATGAAGTGGTTGGTGCTGAAGCAACCAAATTATTCAAGGAGGCCAATACATTGCTTGACCAAATTATTTTAGAAGATAGCTTAATTGCAAAAGCCGTTATTGGTATTTATCCTGCTGAAAGTAAGGATGAAATGATTGACGTATTTAGCGATGAAGCCAAACAAAATAAACAAGCCACCTTTCATTTCTTGCGTCAGCAAAATAAAAAAGGAGAAGGAAGATTTAACTATAGTTTGGCTGATTATGTAGCTCCCACTTCTGCTAATAATGGTGGTTTTATAGGAGGGTTTGCTATTACCGCTGGCATTGGTATTGAAAAATTAATTGCAAAGTTTGAAAAAGACCACGATGATTATCATAGCATTATGGTAAAGGCTTTGGCAGACAGATTAGCAGAAGCTTTTGCGGAGCTAATGCACGAAAAGGTTCGAAAAGAGCTATGGGGGTATGCTTCGGATGAGCAATTGGACAATGACTCATTAATCAATGAGTCGTATCAAGGCATTCGACCTGCACCGGGTTATCCTGCGTGCCCTGACCATACCGAAAAACGGACTTTATTTGACTTATTGGATGTAGAGAGAAATACTGGTATTGAGCTAACCGAAAGCTTTGCTATGTATCCAGCTGCTTCGGTAAGTGGATTTTATTTCGCACACCCTGACACTAAGTATTTTGGAGTTGGTAAAATCGGCAAAGACCAAGTGGAGGCCTATGCCAAACGAAAAGGAATTAACCTAGAAGAAGCTGAGAAATGGCTAAAACCAAATTTAAATTACTAATGTAAACGTAGCCACTAAGACAGAAAGACACCAAGAACCACAAAGAAAACTTAGTGAAACTTTGAGTCTTAGTGCCTTTGTGGCAAAAGAAGAAAATAATATGACACATGCTCCAATACCAGATGAACTTGAAGTGATAGGCAAGAAAGTAGTTGATGCAGCCTATGCAGTACATAAAACCCTTGGGCCTGGATTACTTGAGAAAGTATATGAAGTTTGTTTTTGTCACGAGCTTAAGAAAAGAGGCTTGAATTACCAAAGACAAATGCCAGTTAAAATTGTATATGACGGGCTTGAATTTAAGGAAGGGTTGAGGCTTGATGTAATAGTGGAAGATTGTGTTATCTGTGAATTAAAAGCTTTGGACTTGGTTAACCCGGTGTGGAAAGCACAAATACTAAGTCACTTAAAACTTACTGGTAATCGACTGGGATATTTGATTAATTTCAATGTGCCACTTATAAAAAATGGTATAAATAGATTTGTAAACTAAAACATAGCCACAACAAGAGAAAACAGCTAAGGTGAATAAAGTAAACCTTAGTGAAACTTTGAGCCTTAGTGCCTTTGTGGCAAAAAAATAGAAAATGAAAGTAGTAGAACATATAAACAACGCAAAAAAGACCTTATTTAGTTTGGAAATCCTTCCCCCTAAAAAAGGAGATAATATCAACGATTTATTTAATCACTTAAACCCATTAATGG
>CAZZML010000404.1:0-3477 GCA_964654735.1 uncultured Roseivirgaceae bacterium
TTAGTGAGGGCTTTTTTATTGCCCAATAATTTTTGCTAAAAGAAATCTGCTCTCTTCAACCGTTTCAATCTGTTGAATGGTTAAAATTAATTTACCTTTATACTCTTTCATTTGGCATTTCTTAGGGTGTTGCTGTACAAAGGCTAACACTTTACCAAATACAGAGCCGGTATAATACGCTTCCTTTTCTTGAGGCACAAAATACCCTTTGAGTTTACCTCCCTTTAGCACCACTTTTTCGAACCCAAGTTTTTTAGCTAACCACCTTAACTGTACTGAGGTTAATAGTTCTTTCACTGATTGAGGTAGTGGCCCAAAGCGATCCACCACTTCTTTTTCAAATTTATCTAAGGCTTCCTGACCTTTAGTGCTATCTAGTTGGGTGTAAAGACTCAACCTTTCTGTGATATTTTTAACGTAATCTTCTGGAATTAAAAGCTCCAAATCAGATTCAATCACACAATCTTCTACCAGTTCTTTTACTGTTTCGCCTAATTCCTTTTCAAAGAGGTCTTTAAACTCGGTTTCTTTTAAATCTTGAATGGACTCATCCAAAATTTTATGGTACATATCAAATCCTAAATCGGAGATAAAGCCTGATTGCTCAGAACCTAACAAATTCCCAGCACCTCTGATATCCAAATCACGCATGGCTACTTTAAATCCATCTCCTAATTCGGAAAATTCCTCCAACGTGCTCAACCGCTTACGTGCATCTGTGGTAAGGCCAATGGTTGGGGGCGAAAGCAAATAACAAAACGCTTTTTTATTACTTCGACCAACCCGGCCTCGCATTTGGTGCAAATCCGACAGCCCAAACATATGTGCATGGTTAATGATGATGGTGTTTGCATTTGGTATATCTAAACCCGATTCAATAATATTCGTTGACACCAACACGTCATACTCCCCTTCGATAAAGCGCATCATATGCTTTTCCAGCTTATGACCCTCCATTTGTCCGTGAGCCACACCAATGCGTGCGTCAGGCACCAATTTTAAAATAATATTACCAATCGCTTCAATATCTTTTATACGGTTATGTACAACAAACACTTGCCCTCCTCTGCGTATTTCAAATGAGATGGCATCTCTTATAAATGCTTCGTTAAAGGCGTGAATTTCGGTAGTTACAGGCTGCCTGTTAGGGGGTGGTGTAGCAATTATGCTGAGGTCGCGAGCTCCCATTAAAGAAAAATGAAGTGTACGTGGAATAGGCGTTGCCGTAAGAGTAAGAGAATCAACGTTTACTCGTAATTCCTTTAGTTTTTCCTTTACCTTCACCCCAAATTTTTGCTCCTCATCAATCACCATTAGTCCAAGGTCTTTAAACTTAACATCTTTATTCACAATGCGATGAGTGCCAATAAGAATATCGGTTTCCCCTGATGCAACACGCTCCAGAGTTTTTTTAATGCTGGCAGGTGTTTTAAATCTGTTTACATACTCAATATTAACAGGCAGCCTAGCCATTCGTTCACTAAATGTGCGATAATGCTGCATGGCAAGTATGGTGGTAGGCACTAAAATGGCAGCCTGCTTACTATCAGCTACTGCCTTAAATGCAGCACGAATGGCTACTTCGGTTTTACCAAAACCAACATCTCCACAAACCAGCCTATCCATTGGGTGGTTAAGCTCCATATCATTTTTTACATCTTGGGTAGCCTTAGCTTGGTCAGGCGTGTCTTCATAAATAAATGACGATTCTAATTCTGCCTGCATAAAAGTATCTGCCGAAAAGGCAAAACCAGGCACTTTTTTGCGCTTAGCGTATAGTTTAATTAAATCACGAGCAATATCAGCAACCTGTTTACGGGCTTTCTTTTTCTTGGTTTCCCATTCCGGAGAACCCAGTTTATTCATGGAAGGAGGAGTTCCTTCTTGCCCACTATATTTTGAAATTTTATGAATGGAATGGATGCTGACATATAAGATATCATCATCTTTATAAATAAGGCGAACAGCTTCTTGCATTCGAGTGCCTGCCTGCACCTTTTTTAAGCCTGCAAATCGGCCAATGCCATAATCAATATGTGTAACGTAATCACCAGGGTTAAGTGTTCGGAGTTCCTTTAAAGTAAGAGCTTTCGATTTAGAGTGATTGTCCTTTACTCTATATTTATGAAACCGCTCAAATATTTGATGGTCGGTGTAGCAGGCTATTTGTAAAATTGGATCGATAAACCCTGCTCTCAGCCCAATTGCCAAAGAATGAAGTTGCAAATTTGGTTGTACCTCTTCAAAAATAGTTTGTAAACGATCATGCTGTTTGGGAGACTCTGCAGCAATTATATTAGTTAATCCAGCATGTTCATTTTTAGCCAAGGTATCTGCCAGTAACACAAAATCCTTATTGAATGATTGTTGGGGTTTGGCTTCAAACTCAATTTCCTGCCCTTTTACTTTGCTAAACCTATTACCAAACTCAATAATTGGAAAATTTTGAATACTGGCTTTTAAAGTAGTGGATGACTCAAATAAATCAGCGGGTTCTAACACTACTTTGGTTTGCCCTGCCACTTCTAAAATCTGGTCGAAATTCTCAGTTGCCTTTTCAAAGTATTTGTCCACCACATCGTAAGTGAGTGCCATATCTTTAAACCAAAGTTTTGTGTTTTTTGGCACAAAATCAAAAAACGATTGGCGTTCTTCCAGTACCAACTTGGTTTGTACATTAGGTATAATATTAATGGACTTTAAGTTTTCTTCTGAAAGTTGAGTGGTTGGGTCAAATGTTCTAATACTTTCAATTTCATTACCAAAAAGCTCTAATCTGTAGGGCAAGTCGTGGGCATACGAATACACATCTACAATACCTCCACGAACAGAAAATTGCCCGGCTTCATATACAAAATCTGATTTTTCAAAATCATAGGTAGCCAATAACTCTTCTAAAAAAGCTACATCCACCTGATCGCCCACCTTGGCAGTAAACGTATTTTCTCTCAGCGATTTTTTGTTGATTACCCTCTCTGTTAAAGCCTCTGGATAAGTAACAATAAGCTCTCCACTTGACGCTTTATTATTAATCCGGTTTAGTATTTCAGCACGTTGCAGTATGTTGGCATTCTCTGTTTCATCAAACTGGTAAGGTCGTTTATAAGAAGTTGGAAAGAAAAGGACTTCTTTGCCTTGCAGTAAATTCTGAAGGTCATTAAAAAAATAGGCGGCCTCTTCTTTATCGTGTAATACAAATAAATAATTCTGGTGGTTTAGCCCGTACACAGAAGCAGCCACAACTGCATCTAAACTGCCCACTAAGCCCTTTAGCTTTAACCTAAATGTGTGGTTTGGTTTAATTGCTTCAGCTGCACCTAATACAAGGCTGTTATTTTTGTAAAGGGTAAGAAAATTAGTTATTTTCATTCTAAAATTAAAGTTGCAAATGTAAGGCTTTGGAGCCAAGCTTTTTATAATTCAAAATTACTGTCATCCGAGTAAAAATCTAACATTAAGAATATCTTAGAAAGACAC
>CAZZML010000405.1:0-3465 GCA_964654735.1 uncultured Roseivirgaceae bacterium
GCCTAAAAATAAAAAATCGTTAATTTTAGTGTGATTTTTTCATTCTCCAGCGCATAATACTCCTATATCTCCAATTACTTTTTTACTTTAAAGCTTTGCCAAAAAATAAATCTTCAAAAAATAATAAATTTATTATTGGTTCCCTATATCAGTGGACACTAGCCAGCTTTATCATTGCCATACTACCACTAGTTTTTGCAATTCTTTTTACATTGCGAGAGGTTGCTGAATATACTGAAAAAAGCCAGCAAACCTTGTTCCAGACTGTAAACTCGACTGAAAGCAGTCGTATTATTCTTGAACGCCTGATTTCAATGGAGCGTAGTATCCGACAGTTTCAAGTTCTACGAGAACCAGAGTTCTTAATTTCTTATAAGGAACATCGAAATCAATTTCTGGATACTCTAAAATCACTTAAAACCAAAGAACAGGATAAAAATTTAATTGTAAAACTGAATATATTAAGCAAAGATGAGGGTGATTTATATCGGGATATTTTAATTAAATCCAAGAGAAATCAAGATTCCACAAATAAACAATTATTAACAGATAATTCATTTAAATTAGAAAAATCTGATTTGAATGTTTTTGATCAATTAACTGCGCAGGCTAGAACCTTGATTTCTGAAGGTGAAAAAAAACTTGGTACAGAAGCTGCTACATTATCTGTCATTGGTCAACGAGTAAGAGAAAGACTGCGTAATACTACACTGGGCAGCATCCCTTTTGCATTATCACTCTGTTTACTATTCGTATACCTGTTAACTCGTCCTATAAAAAAAATTGCTAAATCTATACGCAATTTGGGAGAAGTAGGATTTGATCAGCCGATAGTGATCAAAGGACCTAAAGATTTAATTGAACTTGGACGACACCTCGAATGGTTAAGACACAAACTCAATCGTCTGGAATTTGAAAAACAACAATTTATTAGAAATGTTTCTCATGAACTAAAAACACCCTTAGCCACTCTGAAAGAAGGTACCGACCTGTTATCAGAAAATGTTGTAGGTGAACTGAATACGGAACAGCAGGAAATTATTGAATTAATGAAACTGGGCAACATTACTATTCATGATTTGATAGAAAACTTACTGGAATACCAGCGTTCTATATCGACAAAAGTAGAATTAAATGTGAGTAACTTTGAATTGAAATCTTTACTTTGGCGAATCATCAACGAATATCAATTACCGCTTCGAAGTAAAGGCATTACCCTAAAAAGCAATCTCAGCCATATCAATATCAACATCAATGCTGATTATGACAAACTTAGAATTATTGTTAGCAACCTTTTTTCTAATGCACTTAAATTTTCACCCCATAACGCTACCATTGCAATAACTTTATATAAACGCGATGATTTTATAGAATTAATAATTGAAGACCAAGGCATCGGCATAGACAAAGAAAACCAGTCTTTAATTTTTGAAGAGTTTTATCGAGGCGATTCACCTCAGGCATGGAAAATAAAAAGCACAGGATTAGGACTTGCTTTAGTTAAACACTACTTAAAAATTCACAAAGGTAGCATTCGATTATTACCACCTAATAAACAATATTGCGGAGCCCGATTTTCATTATTATTACCACAAAACCTGGATATATAAGATGCATTTATTTCTTAGACTATTTTTGTTATTGATTTTACTGAGTAATCAGGCATGTCAGTTCACTACACCTAAAAACACCAAAATCACACAAAAGACTAATAAACAGTTAGTCAATCAAAAGCAAGTTTATCAAATACTCGACCAAGGCATGATCTACTATAATTTTGATAAACAGAAAAAAGCAGCTGAATGTAAAAAGTTAAAACAAAAATACAAAAACAAACCTGACTGGCAAACGGCCTGGTTTTTAGTTTATTCTCTTAATACAGAATTTCGGTGTCTGCGCCTAGGTAGAACTTTAGAGTTATTAAACTCAATTCAGATTATGCCGGGAGTCTATCCACAATTACTTTGGATAAATGAAAACCAATTACAATTACATCAAAAACTAAATAAACTCCATAAGCTACCTATTAAACTTAATAGAACGCTTAAACAAAATAACAATTTACAAAATCAGTTAAATGAAACCGAAATACAACGCCAGGAAGCTATTTCTAAAATACAGGCGCTTAAAGCGATAGAAACCAGTATTAATAAAAAAATCGAAGATGAATAAAGCTAGCAAAAATAATTTTCAAGGTCAAAAAGTTCTGCTGGTAGATGACGACCCCAGTTTGCTAAAATTAATGGCTGTCCGCTTGCGAGCTACGGGTCTTGAAATTACAACCATAGAGAGTGCAGAAAAAGCGACTGCATTAATTCCCACCTATCTTCCAGAACTAGTGATTACCGATTTAAGAATGGAAGAAATGGATGGTTTAGCATTATTCAAACATATACAACAGCAATACCCTACTTTACCTGTCATTATTCTTACTGCTCATGGCACAATTAAAGAAGCAGTTGCCGCAACGAGCCAGGGAGTCTTTGGTTTTCTAACTAAACCCTACGATAGTAGTGAACTACTTGAACTTATCACTAAAGCTTTAGCTCTCAATAAAAATGCAATTAGTGAACAAGCGATAGAAAACACAAATAGCTGGCGAGAACAGATAATTACTCGCAGTATAGACATGGAAAATTTGCTTCGAGAAGTTCAACGGGTAGCTCAAACTAAAGTAAGTGTCTATATTCAAGGTAAAAGTGGCACTGGAAAAGAATTGATTGCTCAGGCAATCCATAAAGCTAGCACGCGTAGTGAGAAAGAATTTGTGGCCGTTAATTGTAGTGCCATACCAGAAGAGCTGTTGGAATCAGAATTATTTGGACATAATAAAGGCGCATTTTCTGGAGCAACTGAAACCCGCAAAGGTTTATTCGAAATAGCGGATGGAGGCACCCTCTTTCTTGATGAAATTGGCGACATGTCCCCAGCATTCCAGGTAAAATTACTACGTGCTTTACAAGAGGATGAAATTCGCCCCGTTGGCTCAAACAAAACTATTTCAGTGGACGTCAGAACTATTTCTGCAAGTCATCGTGATTTGCTAAAATTAGTATCGGAAGGACTTTTCCGAATGGATCTTTATTATCGACTCAATGTAGTAACTTTAAGTCTACCTTTATTAAGTGAACGACTGGAAGATATCCCTATCCTGGCCAATCATTTTATTAACTGCAATAACAATGGAACTTCTTCAGTAGCCAAAGGCTTATCAAATGAAGCCATGGAATTATTGATCGCTTACCAATGGCCAGGCAATGTCAGACAATTAAAAAATGTAATCGATCATATTTGTACTTTTGCGACAACACCTTTGATTCCGGTGAGCCTGGTAGAAAAGGCTCTACAAGAAAAACAAAAAACATTGCTAAGTTTTACCGATGCAAAAAAGAATTTTGAACGAGAATATCTAGTCAAGATACTCCAATTAGCCAACGGTAGCGTAACTGAGGCTGCTCGCCTAGC
>CAZZML010000406.1:0-3460 GCA_964654735.1 uncultured Roseivirgaceae bacterium
ATCTGATGGAAGCTATGATATAACAGGTGTCAATAGTTTTGATAATCAAGATGATTCTACTTTACTTATTGAACAATCGCTTGTATCAGCTTCTAATGGAGCAACAACATTGGGAGGTTTCTTTTCTAGCGCTGTTGCAGGCGATACAGTAGTAATGAGTATACATTACCAAAGTCGTTTAACCGGTTTTACAACCGATACTGGTTCAGCAGCTCCAGCAGGTTTTGAAGTAACTAGTGTTTTATCGGGTACAGAAACTGCTGTAGTTGTTGACGTTTCGGGCGGACAAGTATTAATAAAATTTACTGATATTTCAGGTACATATACTCTATATCATGATGCTGCTCCAGATTCAGACTTAATTGCTGGTACTGGTTTTGATAATGGTGTTCAAATATTAACTGGAAGCCTAGGTTTATCGAGTATAGGTGGCACTTTTACAGCTGATGCGACAGGTGCTGGTAATGGTTCAACTTTTTTGTCCAATACTATAACTTCGTATAACGATGCATATCTTCAAGCGGATCCTGATGCCAATGCACCTCTAATTGGTACATCAATTGACACAACTATAAATCTAGATTTTGGTGTTGCCACTCCCATTGTCGATGGCGGTACAATTGGTATAGCTGGATATACAGTATTAGCTGGAGATCTTAAATTGGCTGCTGATGCTACTTTTGACTTTCAAGGAACAAGTGTTCCTGAGCCTTCAGCATTATTTTTGTTAGGAGGAGGTTTAATGTTAATGGGTGGTATGAGAAAAAAATCATAAAGCTTTATAAAAAAGAGCATTAAAAGTTTAAAAAAGGCCCTGATTATTTCAGGGCTTTTTTTTATCCCATAATTCCTTTTTGTTTCATTTCATTTTCCATCGCTGAGTATGAGTCTGACATAATTTGTTGAGCATTCACCCAATCAGCAAATTTTGTTAATCCTTCTTCAATTGATATTGAAGCTGTATAGCCAAGTATGTTTTCACTATTTGTTAATGATGCAATGGCATGGCGAATATCACCGACTCGAAATTGCCCCGTAACTTGAATATCTGAATTACCACCTAGCTTTTCATTCAAAATTTTGGCAATCTCCATAACATTTGTTCCCTTACCCGTACCGATGTTAAAAATTTCACCACGACTTATTGTATTGTTTAAAGCAAGAAGGATAGATTTAACCACATCTTCAACATAAACAAAATCACGTTGTTCCAAGCCATCTTCATAAATAAAAACAGGATTATCGTTTTTAATACGAGTGCTAAATAGGGATAATATTCCTGTATAAGGATTAGTTAGTGATTGACCAGGACCATAAACATTTTGGAAGCGTAAAATAGAACTGGGGATATTAAAAGTGTTGGAAAATAATGAGACTAACTGTTCCTGATTGTGTTTTGTAATGGCATAAACTGATGTTGGAGATAGGGGTTGTGGCTCTGTACTAGGTTCAGCAATGAGAATTTTAGAACATTTTGGGCATAAGTGATCCCATTGTGCGTTATTAAGTGCATCTAAAGATCTGCCTTTAGGGAACATTGGTCCGCATGAAGTGCAATGATAACGCCCTTCTCCATATACAGCCCGAGAAGATGCTAAAACAATGGATTTGATTTTCTGGTTTATTTTAGAAATTTCCTCAAGAAGAACGGCTGTACCATATTCATTAGTGCCAACGTACCGAGCCATTTCATAGGCTGATTGACCAACTCCGGTTTCGGCGGCTAAATGTACAATATACTCAACATTATTTAAAGACTGTTTGACACTTTTTTGATCGCGAATATTAGCATGAAAAAAAGTAACATTGTCTGGTTTTTTCCATGAGTTATTTACGTGTACCTGTTCTATGAGTGCATCCAGAACTATAATTTCCCAACCGCCCAACTCTGTTAATTTTTTTATCAGATGTGTCCCAATAAAACCAGCTCCTCCAGTAATTAAAATTTTTTTTCTCATTGTTGTCTCCATTGTTTACAAAGGTAATATTTATTTATATTCAGGAAAAATGATGTTGTGTAAGTTGGGTTAGGGTTATGTTTAGTATCCAGTATCTTACCTAAAGTGTCACTTATACAACTCTAGTTTATCGCGATTCATATCTAGCTAATGTAAATCTAGTTACACTTGAATTGGTGTGTCATGGGTAGAAATATAGCAAGGGAAACCCTTTTTTTACGATGAAGCCTAAAAGTTCCTTCTTTTTAGATGCACTATTCGACACAAATCACTCAAAAATAGTTTTCTTTCGTTACAGTTTTTTTTGGAGATTAGTTTTTTGTTTAGAAATTGATATTGTCGAGAACTTTTTGGAATCTATCCGGTACATTATAATTTGCAAAAACATCTTTAATACGTTCTGCATTGTTTCGATAATCAGGTGAGTCTAGAAGGTTGCAAATAGCATTATGGACTGATTTCTCTTGTATCTGTTCACAACGAATTGATAAGCCTGCTCCTGCTTTTACTATCGCATCCATTGTAAAGTGTTGGTCTGTGTTTGAAGGAAAACCTAAAACAGGTTTACCATAGGCTAGAGCCTGGTTTGCAGTGGCACTACCACCGCTACATATAACAAGAGATGCTTCTTTCGCTATTTTTTCACCAGGAAGAAATTTGGCGCAATAAATATTTTTTGCGCTATTAAATTGATTGAAGCGATTTGCAGATGCTACAACAACAGTAACGGGCATTTTTTGCAATATGGTTAGTAATATATCAATAATTTTTATGTTGCCTGAAGAACCAAGTGTTAAATAAATGATTGGTTTATCAGTATCGAGTATTACTGGCCACCAGTCAGGTAAAGGTGTGTCAGGAGACCATAAAATTGGTCCAATATACTTATGGTTATCAGGTAGCTGAGTTGTAGGTGCAAGTTCAGGAATATCGGGGTAAAAAGTCCATTGGCCAAAAGAGTAAATATGTCGTAATGAAGGAAGCGGTTTTAAGTTATAAAATTTCCTAACAGCGTTAAAAGGGAGTGAATGGTATTTCAATATTAGTGGATTTATAAGGTTAAAAATAAAGAGGCTTGTTTTTAAGCCAATAACTTGACTAATAGGATGTTCTGGAAATGGGAATTTACTTAATGAAAAAGGTGACCAATGAGCATTGACAATTGATATATAGGGAGCTTTGCTAATTTCAGTGCTTATGCCTAAGGATATACGAAAATCACCGATGATGATATCAGGAGAAATATTTTTGATTAATTTTAAGTCTGACTCTACTGAAGCTTTTAATTCATTATAAGTATAAATCCTTTCTCCCTTAGCTAATCTTTTAATAAAAATATTTGAACTTAAAGTTGGAATTGATAGACATTTAAAACCAGATTTTTCAACTAAATTTTTGGCATCATTTCCCGTTGCAAAGATGATTTCGTATTTGTTTGGTTGAAGTGAATTGGCTAATACTAAAAGGCGTGTAACATGGGCTAATGTAACATTTTCAGCAAT
>CAZZML010000407.1:0-3452 GCA_964654735.1 uncultured Roseivirgaceae bacterium
GATGAAATTTATGAGCATATCAATTTTACAGGCCAGCACGTAAGTATGGGTTCTTTCCCAGAAATGAAAGACCGTGTAATTACCGTAAATGGTGTTGCTAAAGGATTTGCCATGACGGGTTGGAGAATTGGATATATCTCTGCACCATTGGCTATCGCTAAAGCATGTTCAAAAATTCAGGGGCAGTTTACTTCTGGTGCAAATAGCATTGCCCAAAGAGCTACACTAGCTGCACTAACCAGCGATTTAGAGCCAACAAAAAAAATGGCGGCTGAGTACTTAAAAAGAAGAGAACTTGTTCATACTCTTTTAACTGAAATTCCAGGTTTTAAAGTCAATATGCCAACAGGAGCATTCTATTTCTTTCCAGAAGTTATTAGCTATTTTGGTAAATCTTTTGGAGAATACACGATAAACAACGCAGGTGATTTATGCATGTATTTACTCAATGAAGCCCATGTTTCATTAGTAACAGGAGAAGCATTTGGGTCGCCTGAGTGTATCCGTTTAAGCTACGCTGCTTCAGAGGCCGATTTAAAAGAAGCCATCAGTAGAATAAAATCAGCACTGGAAAAACTAAGCTAATTATGATTTCTGTAGATCAATATTTCCCTATTTTCGATGCATGCATCCATCAATACCACATTAAAGATTCTGTAGATCAAGCCTTAGAGAATCCTTATAAAGACGGAAGTTTTGAAGCCCTTATTTTTCATAAATGTTGGATTGATACTGTACAGTGGCATTTCGAAGATTTAATTCGAGAGCCAAGCATTGAACCAAAAGATGGAATGGATTTGAAAAGAAGAATTGATAGCTCGAACCAAAAACGGACCGACATGGTTGAGCAAATTGATGATTGGTTTTTAGATTCTTTCAAAGAGGTTATTGCAAATGTCGATGCTAAGCTGAACACAGAAAGCCCTGCTTGGGTAGTAGATAGGCTTTCTATTCTTGCCTTAAAGATTTACCACATGCAAGAACAGGCTAATAGAGCAGATGCAGATGAAGCGCATAGGCAAAAAAGCCAGATACGATTAAATGTACTGCTTGAGCAAAAAGAAGATTTAACTACGGCTTTTAGGCAATTATTAGAGGAGTATAAAACAGGAAATAAAGTAATGAAAGTGTACCGCCAAATGAAGCTTTATAACGACCCGAACACCAACCCTGCTCTTTACGGAAAAAAATAGTTTATTCCATTCGTCATTGCGAACTCATTCCTCTTATCTCCGCACATAGGTTTAGTGAAATGAGTGAAGCAATCTGTTAATTAGCCCGTGATGCATTAATAAAAGATTGCTTCAATCGTTCCTCTTTCGCAATGACGTTTTATATTTTAGCATTCAATGAACTGCCTTGTTTTTAGATTTTCGGCCATGGGCGATGTAGCCTTAACGGTTCCTGTGCTTAGAAGCGCCTTGGAGCAAAATCCATCACTAAAAATTACGATGGTTTCCAATAAGGCATTTGAGCCTTTCTTTTACGATCTCCCAAATTTTAAATTTTACGGTATAACCCTCAAAGACTATAATGGGACAACTGGGCTCTACCGTCTTTATAAAGAACTAAACAACTACCAAAAATGGGATGTGGTACTAGATATCCATAGTGTAATGCGAACGTGGGTATTAGGAACTTTCTTTAAGTGGAGAGGAATCCCTGTTTATAAAATTGACAAAGGCCGAGAGGCTAAAAAAGCATTAACTAGAAAAAAGAAGAAGCAACTAATTCAGCTTCCTCATACCACTGAACGTTATGCCAGCGTCTTTACCCATGCCGGGATAAAGTTAAAATTAACCTTTGGAGAAGCCATACATTCTTCCAAGCAACTGCCCGATTTGCTGTTTGATAATTCGTTGCCTTGGGTAGGGATTGCCCCCTTTTCTAAACACCAACAAAAAGAATGGCCGCTTGATAACGTAGAGAAATTAGTAGCTCAATTGAGTAAATTATCACAATACGAAATTCTTCTTTTAGGTGGTGGGTCAAAAGAAAAAGAAGCATTGGATAAATTGGCTTTACCATTTAAAAATGTGCACTCCTTGGTTGGAAAGTTTAGCCTTGAGGAAGAGATTACACTAGTTCAAAAGCTCCACTTGTTTATTTCTATGGACTCCTTTAATTTACACCTTGCTTCCTTGGTTGGTGTAAAAGTTGTTTCTATTTGGGGAGCAACTCACTCCTTTGCGGGCTTTGGCCCTGTGAATGGGAATAATGCTTACCAAGTTGAAATTCCATTGGAGGAATTAGATTGCCGCCCTTGTTCTGTATTCGGCAGCAAACCCTGCCATCGAGGTGATTTTGCGTGTATGCAACGAATTTCTGTGGAAATGGTAATGGAAAAGATCAACTTTGCATTGAATTCATAATTATTTGTTCTTATGGCTTATTTATTCGAAACCTTTAAGGGCTGGAAAGCCTACTGTGCTAAAAACAATACCTCATTAGCAGAATCAGTTCTTGAGTATGAAATTGCTCAAAAAGGAAGCTCAGAAAAGGAGATTTATATTGGTCTTGCCAAAGCCTATAAGGTAATGAGAGATGCTGTTGAAACAGGATTTTCTCAAAATATGACCTCTAACTCTGGCATGATTAACAACGGGGCTAAAAAAGTCTATAATTATGATAAACCCGTTCTATCAAAAGAGTTTCAAAATCTTGTTGCAAGAGCACTGAGTGCCAAAGAGGTTAATTCTTGTATGGGGCGTGTGGTGGCTGCCCCAACGGCAGGTGCTTCGGGAATTATTCCTGGGGTATTGTTTACTCTGCAAGAATTACACAATCTTTCAAATCAAGCGATATATGATGGAATGCTGGTGGCTGCAGGTATTGCCCTAATAATTGAGCATACCTCTAGTTTAGCCGGGGCTGTAGGTGGTTGCCAAGCAGAAACGGGAAGTGCAGCCGCAATGGCTGCAGGAGCAATTGTTTATTGCCTTCAGGGAGATAATGACGAAGTGTTTAATGCGGTTGGTATAACCATTCAATGTATGCTCGGTTTGGTATGCGACCCGGTAGCTGGTCTCGTAGAAATCCCTTGCGTGGTTCGAAATGCAAGTGCGGCTGCCATAGCCAATAGCTCAGCCCAAATTGCCTTGGCAGGCTTAGATGCTGTTATACCAGCAGATGAATGCGTTGATGCTATGGCCGAAGTAGCCGAAAGTATGGAAACAAGGTATAAGGAAACAGCTCTTGGAGGCTTAGCTGCTACCAAAACAGCTCAACGTATTTCTAAAAGAGTACTTATTCAGGATATTGATATTCTACCAGATCAAAAATAGTGTCGTGTCAACACTCTACCCATTGTTGGTGTTGTTTCACCAACAATCCTATTAATTACTCGTAGTATGACATATAATGAGATAAAAATGGGTATTCCAATTCATTTCCTTCTTCGTAATATCGAATTGATGAATATTTATAGGATAACAACACCAACAAGGGGTTGA
>CAZZML010000408.1:0-3451 GCA_964654735.1 uncultured Roseivirgaceae bacterium
TCAGGTTAGAGGCACTAAATAACGATCCGGAGTTTTCTTAGAGATAATTATTAATTTAATAGGTACTTTTATAACCCAATCCCCAAATTTTAGGATTGGATAACAGTAGAACCATTTAATTTTAGCAATGATGTTACTCATAAGATTGTTAAGACTTCATCATTGGATTAAAAATTTCTTTCTTTTTATTCCCATTTTTTTTGCTGGTGAGTTTTTTAATATAGAAAAGTTACTTCAGGTGTCTATTGGTTTTCTTGCTTTTGGGTTTGCTGCAAGTGCTATTTATATTTTAAATGATATTCAGGATATTGAAGAAGATCGCGCTCATCCGCGAAAAGCTACCCGCCCGTTAGCTTCGGGCGAAGTGGCTATTTCAACCGGCTATATTCTCCTGATAATTATGGCAGTTATTGGAGTTGCAATTGCCTATTTTGTGAGCTTTAATTTTACAGTTGTTTTGTTAATTTATATGCTATTAAATATAGGCTATTCCCTAGGGTTAAAAAATAAGTCGATAATAGATATAATGATTTTGGCTACTGGATTTGAACTAAGGGTAATTGCCGGTGGTGTTGCGGCTGATATTCCTCTTACTCAATGGTTGATGGTCATGTTTTTTCTGCTTGCCTTATTTTTGGCTATTGCCAAAAGGCGAGAAGATGTTAGATTAAAAGAAAAAAATGGCTCTGTTACTCGTAAAAGTACAGCGGGATACAACCTTGAATTTTTAAATGGTAGTTTAATTTTTAGCTCTAGCGTAATTGTAGTTGCATACATTATGTATTGTTTAACTTCAGAAGTTGCAGTTGCACTTAATTCAGAATACCTGATGGGCACTACGGTATTTGTAATTGCTGGCTTAATGAGGTATATGCAAATTGCTTTGGTAGAGAATAATGCAGGGTCTCCTACTAAGATTATTTATACAGATAAGTTTATGATAATTACTATCGTAGCTTGGATGACTTCTTTCTTTATAATTTTATATTAGCACAACAAATGACTTATGTAAGTAATTGGAGTAATTACCCTAAAGTGAAAGCTAACTATACCAGTTTTACATCTTTGAGTGATTTGACAGCCATAATTGCACAAGAAGAGGATTTGATTGCCAGAGGGAATGGGCGGTGTTATGGAGATGCTTCATTAAATGAAAATATTGTTTCTTGCCTAAGTTTTAATAAATTTTTATTTTTTGATAAGGCAAATGGAGTAATTGAAGTACAAGCTGGTGTTTTATTGGATGATATTCTTAAAGTAATTGTTCCTTCAGGATGGTTTTTACCAGTTACGCCAGGTACTAAATTCATTTCAATTGCTGGTGCAGTAGCTTCTGATGTGCATGGGAAAAACCACCATGTTGATGGGTCATTTTCTAACCATATTATTAGTATGAGCATAATGCTGGCTGACGGGCAGGTAGTAAGCTGCTCATCTAGTTATAATTCAGACTTGTTCTGGGCCACCTGTGGTGGAATGGGGCTGTCTGGGATTATTTTAACTGTAAGGTTTTCATTGAAGCCTATCAAATCATCTTTTATTTCCAAAACAACTATTAGAGCTCAATCATTAGACGAAATTTTAGATTTATTTGAAGAAAAAAAAGAGTCAACTTATAGTGTAGCTTGGATAGACTGTTTAAAAGGAGGTAAAAATTTTGGAAGAAGTTTGCTCATGATGGGTGAGCATTATGATAATAATGAGGAAAGAAAGCTAAAACAACCATTTAAACTTCATGCCGAACCCCGTTTAAGTATTCCATTCCACTTCTCTGGTTTTGTGCTTAATAAATATTCTATCAAGTTATTTAACACAATGTATTACCATAAAACAATAGCAAAAACTAAAGAGTCAACAAGTCATTACGATGGTTTTTTCTATCCGTTAGATGGCATCTTGTCTTGGAATAAAATGTATGGGAAGAAAGGTTTTGCACAATACCAATTTGTAATTCCTATGAAAGAACGCAAAGGGCTCGAATTAATATTGAAAAAAATTCAGGAAAGAGGAATGGGTTCTTTTCTCGCTGTACTTAAAGTGTTTGGAGAACAAAATGATTTAATTTCGTTTCCAATGAAAGGATACACTTTGGCATTAGATTTTGCCATTAATGATAAATTATTTTCTTTTCTTGATGAGCTGGATCAAATGGTGCTGGATTATGGTGGTAGAATTTATTTAACAAAAGACAGCCGTATGTCTAAAGATGTATTTTGGAAGGGTTACCCTCGGGCTAAGGAGTTTGTGGAAATCATTAAGAAGTATAATCCAGATAGTAAAATTAATTCTATGTTGTCAAAACGATTAGAAATAGTATAAGTAATGAGAGTATTAATCTTAGGAGCAAATTCAGATGTTGCAGAATCTCTAGCTCAGTTATTGGCTTTAAAAGGGCATGAGTTAATCTTAGCCGGCAGGTCTCAGGAGAAACTAATTGCACTAAAAAGTGATTTGGAAATTAAATATGATTCAAAATACTCGATTGCAATATTCGATGCAGAGGAAATAAAGAGTCATGCGAGTTTTTACCAGTCACTTGTAAAAAAACCTGACTGGGTTATATGTGCCTTTGGGCTTTTGGTTGAACAAGCGGACACCAATGAAAATTTTGAGCTTAGTTTAAAGTCTTATTTAGTGAATATGATGGGGGCTATTTCTATTCTTGACATTATTGCAAACGATTTTTCTGAGCGAAAAAACGGGGTAATTGTTGGTATAAGCTCTGTAGCAGGAGATCGGGGAAGAGCCTCAAACTACACGTATGGAAGTGCCAAGGCAGGTTTTACAACGTACCTTTCCGGACTTAGAAACAGATTGTATAAATCGGGGGTGCATGTGGTTACCGTAAAGCCTGGGTTTATTAAAACAAAGATGACTGAGCATTTAGATTTGCCCAAAATTTTAACTGCAAGCCCTTCTTTGGTGGCTGCGAAAATCGAACAAGCTATACACAAAAAAAAGAATGTAATTTATGTTAAATGGGTTTGGCGATATGTAATGATGATGATTAAAGTTATTCCGGAAGGTATATTTAAAAAATTGAACCTGTGAGTAATAGAGAGAAGCAAAAATTAGCTCTTTTTGATTTTGATGGAACATTAATCCGTCATGATAGTTTATTTTATTTTTTAAGATTCTTCAAGGGAAACTTATTTTTTGCGATTAAAATACTTTTTTCGCTACCCAATTTAATAAGATATAAACTTGGATTGGTTGATAATTCTCGTGCTAAAGAAAAATTAATATCACAGTTTCTGAAAGGAATATCATTGGATGAAATGAGTGATAGATGTGAAGAATTCGGTCGTGATATTATACCTCTCATTCTCAATGCGAAGATCGTTGAAAAATTTCATCAGCATCTATCGAAGGGAGATAGAGTAATAATAGTTAGCGCTTCAATTTATGATTGGATTATACCTTGGGCAAGCCAATGGAATGTTGAAGTGCT
>CAZZML010000409.1:0-3447 GCA_964654735.1 uncultured Roseivirgaceae bacterium
GAAAATCTATTCCGTAGCTAAATAACTGCAAATCAGAACCTTTGTGAGTTTTTTGATTTAACCATAACGACCCCGTATAGCTATCGGGGTGCTGAAACCAATAAAACTCCCTGATTTATTGCTCTTTAGCTCCTCATTACGAAGTTCTATTGCATAAAGCGGGTTAAAAATCAATAAATTAACCTCGGCTAAATAACAGATTTTCGAATATAAAGTATTAACTATCAGCATAAGCCTCTACTGGCAAGCAACTACAAACCAGATTACGATCGCCATACGCATTATCTACTCTGGCAACAGCAGGCCAGAATTTATTGCCTTGCACATAAGGTAATGGATAGGCGGCTTTGCTCCTTGTGTAACTATGGCTCCATTCATCTGCCGTAATTTCAGCAGCCGTATGGGGTGCATTTTTAAGTACATTATCAGTAGCATCCATTGCTCCAGAAGCCACTTCATCAATTTCCTTTTTAATGGTAAGTAATGCATCGCAAAACCGGTCAAGCTCTTCTTTAGTTTCACTCTCAGTAGGTTCAATCATTAAAGTGCCCGGCACAGGAAACGATACTGTTGGGGCATGAAAGCCATAATCCATTAGCCGTTTGGCTACATCTTCCACTTCTATTCCTACTGCTTTAAAGTCTCTAAAGTCAACAATCATTTCGTGGGCACACCTGCCGTTGATGCCACTGTATAAAATAGGGTACTCGGTTGCCAGCCTTTCTTTAATGTAATTTGCGTTAAATATGGCATATTTAGTAGCTTCTTTTAAGCCTTCACCGCCCATCATAGCAATATAGGCATGGCTAATAATAGCTACACTAGCACTACCCCAAGGAGCAGACGAAATAGAAGTAATTGCCCTTTCTCCTCCTGTTTCTACTACTGCACTGCCTGGTAAAAATGGAGCCAGGCTACCGGTTACACAAATTGGCCCTACACCTGGCCCACCCCCGCCATGCGGAATCGCAAATGTTTTATGCAAATTTAGGTGGCAAACATCTGCACCAATTGTTGCAGGGCTTGTTAAGCCTACCTGCGCATTCATATTGGCTCCATCCATATACACCAATCCTCCATTTTCGTGGATGATATTACAGATGTCAACAATACTTTCTTCAAACACCCCATGGGTAGATGGGTATGTAACCATTAATGCCATTAAGTTTTCTTTGTTTTCTTCGGCTTTGGTCTTTAGGTCAGCTACATCAATATTGCCATTGGCATCGGAGGCCACAATAATTACTTTAGAACCGGCCATTACTGCACTTGCAGGGTTGGTGCCATGTGCCGAAGCAGGAATCAGGGTAACATTTCTATGTGCTTCGCCCCTGTCTTTATGATACGCTTTAATTACCATTAAGCCCGCATACTCCCCTTGAGCTCCACTATTGGGTTGTAAAGAGGTAGCTGCAAAACCTGTAATTATTGCTAACCAGCATTGGAGTTCTTGCAACATTTGATGATACCCTTTGGCCTGATTAAAAGGTATAAAAGGGTGCAATTGCGAAACTTTTGGCCAGGTTAATGGAAGCATCTCCGAAGTTGCATTCAATTTCATTGTACAAGAACCCAAGCTTATCATTGAATGCGTTAACGATACATCTTTATTCTCTAGCCGTTTTATATAACGCAACATTTCGTGTTCAGCTTTATAGCTATTAAACACGGGGTGAGTCATAAAAGCAAGGGTGCGCTGGTATGAATCTGGCATGGCTACTTCTTGCTCTGGCACCTCTGAATTACTAGCCTCAATGGAAGTTATCGATGCCAACACTTTAGTAATAACATCTAAGGTTTCAATCCGTGTTGTTTCATCTAAAGAAATACCAATTACATTATTCCCAAAATACCTAAAGTTCATTTCGGCTTCTTCCGCATTTTTCTTTAAGTCACTATCCGAAGTATCTTCCGGCAATGTTAATTTCAATGTGTCAAAATAGTGCTCGTTCAATTGCATATATCCTAAGGCTTCTGCTTGACCAGCCAATTGTTGCGCCAACCCGTGAATACGACCTGCAATTTTCCTCAATCCATCAGGGCCATGGTACACCCCATACATACCAGCAAGAACTCCAAGCAATACCTGTGCCGTGCAAATATTGGAAGTGGCACGTTCGCGTTTAATATGCTGCTCTCTGGTTTGCAGAGCCATTCGATACGCATTATTGCCGTTAGCATCTAACGATGCTCCAATAATTCTACCCGGTAACTGGCGTTTATATTCTTCGCGAGTAGCCAAAAATGCTGCATGAGGCCCACCGTACCCTAGCGGCACACCAAACCGTTGGGAGTTGCCTATGGCTGCATCGGCTCCCATCTCACCCGGTGACTTAACAAATACCAAACTCATTAAATCAACCCCCATACAAACAAGTACCGAGTTTTCGTGTGCTTTAGTTATAAAATCGGTGTAATTATTAACTGCCCCACTATTATCAGGGTTTTGAATATAAACCCCGTATAAATCTTCATTAGAAAAGTCTATCTCCGTAAATTTACCAACCACTAAGTTAATACCGTGAGAACTGGCTCTGGTTTTTAATACATCTAATGTTTGAGGGAAAATATCTTCAGAAACAAAGAATGTTTTTGCCTTTTTCTTCGTTCCTTTTTGCACGGCAGATAGCATATACATAGCTTCTGCCGCTGCCGTGCCTTCGTCTAATAAAGAAGCATTTGACAAATCCATTCCTGTTAGGTCAGCGACCATTGTTTGAAAGTTCATTAACGCTTCTAACCTACCTTGTGCTATTTCTGCCTGATAAGGTGTGTAGGCGGTGTACCAACCAGGGTTTTCCAAAATATTACGCTGGATAACTGGTGGCATATAGGTATTATAATAGCCCATGCCAATAAAAGAACGATAGACTTTGTTTTGAGCAAAACTCGCTCTCAGATGGTCGATATACTTTCGCTCTGTCTTTGCCTCGGGTAACTTTAAATCTTCTTTCAGGCGAATGTTTCGGGGTACCGTTTGGTTGATTAATTCATTTAGCGAAGTAACTCCCAACATGGCAAGCATCTCTTTGGTTTGGGTTGAATCAGGCCCAATATGTCGGTTTTTAAACTGCTCTGTATAGTGCAAATCTATCTTCATCAGCTAATTATTTTTGAATAATACTTGAAATGCAAATCTATACTTTTAACCTGAGTTCAAATAGTTAAATTACCGTTTATAATTCAATGTCGTTTAGTTAAGCTTTTCGTCACTGCGATCCGCCATTTGGCGGAGTGGCACCGATACCTATCGGTGTTCAGCTTAACCCTTGTAGTCTTCAATTTAGAGATTGCTTCCCCGAAAAAACGGGGCAGGCTGTTCCCTGCCTTTGCCGAGCTACTTCGCCAAAGTAGCAAGGCTACGTAGGCTAAAAACGGCTACGTGTAGGCAGGCTACCATTGACGTATTTATTTAACAGGGGCTGTAAATTTTGCTTTTTTTATTCC
>CAZZML010000410.1:0-3445 GCA_964654735.1 uncultured Roseivirgaceae bacterium
GCAAAGCCTGTACCGTACTTTAGTCGGTATGACTGAATCACACCATATTATGGCTTGTAATAGGTTTTTCTTGCGGATTTAAGCCATTACCTCAACCTAAGCAGCCCCTATTATAAGTAACTTTTGTAATTTTAGAGCAAATAAAAAATTGTGTAAGTATGAGTAAAAGTAAATTCCGGTGGAAACGAGTTATTATAGGAATTGCACTGACACCATTTGTAGTGTTTGGTACGCTTATATTAGTGCTTACATGGAAACATGATAGCATAGTACAGGATTTTATTTCTGCAGCTAGCAAAGACTTTAAAGGGCATTTAGAAATTAAAGGAAGCCATATTTCTCCTTTTGCCAATTTCCCGTATATCTCCATAGATTTAGAAGAAGTTCGTATTTACGAAAAAAAAACAGATACATTACCCCCTCTGCTTAGCATACAAGATGTATATCTGGGGTTCGATTTTTTTACATTGGTAAGTGGAACCATGGAAATAAAATCACTTAAATTATCCAATGGTTTTATAAAACTAATACAACATACCGATGGCAGCTTTAACATCTCCAATGCCTTATCCGCCACAAAAGAAATGGAGGATATTAATGAAGATTTTCATATAAACCTCAAGAGCATCCATTTAGCCGACATTGATTTACTTAAGCTTAATGAAGCAAATAACGTATTAGCCGAAACATTTGTGCACGAAGCTCATTCGCAATTTAAAACCAGCCACAACCATGTAATGGTATCGGTTGACAGCCATTTCCTGCTCAACCTTATTATTGATGAAGACACCTCGTTTGTTCATAATAAGCATATTAGCCTTGATATGCAGCTTGATTATACAGTAGATGAACAGCTATTGAATATTGAACAGTCTAAGTTGCTCATAGAAAAAGCTCTTTTTATACTGGAAGGCAATATTGATCTTGACGATGATATGAACCTTGACCTGAAATTTACAGGTAATAAGCCCAATTTTGATCTGTTTCTGGCATTTGCACCAGAATACCTTGTTCCTACCCTTGAACGCTACGATAATGGAGGCAAAATTTTCTTTAATGCCTCGGTAAAAGGTAAATCAATTAATGGATATAGCCCTTTGGTTGTAGCCGATTTTGGTTGCGAAGAAGCTTTTTTTAATAATAAAGCCACTAATAAAAAAATAGACAACCTATATTTTAAAGGGCATTTCACCAACGGTGAAAAACATCACCTATCTACTGCCGAGTTCTCTTTAAAAGACTTTTCTGCCAAACCAGAAGCAGGCACTTTTAGTGGCAACTTGCTGGTTAAAAACTTTGAGTCGCCCGAAATTGATATGCAATTGGTGTCAGAATTTGAGTTGGACTTTTTATCTGAGTTTTTAAACATTACCGATTTAGAAGATTTAAAAGGAGCGGTATCCTTAACCATGAATTTTCATGACATTATTGATTTGCAAAACCCTGAAAAAAGTATTGAGAGACTGAATGAATCTTATTTTACCGAATTAGAAGTAAAAAATCTAAGCTTTAAACATCCCGACTACCACTTGCCCATTAGCCAAATAGATATAAAAGCCAGCATGGATAGCCACGAAGCCACCATTGATAAATTTTACCTGAGAGCAGGTGATTCTGACATTACTATAAAAGCCAGTATAAGTGATTTGCCTGCCATTATCCACCATACCTCTACACCGGTTAGTGCTAGTTTAGTTATAAAATCGAATTTATTGGATGTACAACAGCTTACTTCGGCAAACGCAAACGATTCTACCGTGAGTGAGAAAATAAGAGACCTTAGCATGAACCTTCGATTTAATAGCTCAGCTCGAGCTTTTACCGAATCGCCCAATCTGCCAGTAGGCGAATTTTTTATTGAACACTTGTATGCCAAACTTTCCAAGTATCCACACACTTTGCACGATTTTCATGCCGATGTATTTGTAGATGAAGAGAATTTTCGAATAATTGATTTTACAGGCATGGTTGATAAAAGCGATTTTCATTTTACAGGTAAATTAAAAAACTACGACCTTTGGTTTAGCGATGAGCCATTGGGCGATACAAAAGTAGAGTTTAATCTTACCTCTAAATTATTCCAATTACAAGATGTTTTTTCGTACGGTGGCGAAAACTTTGTCCCCGAAGATTACCGTTATGAAGAATTTAGAGGTTTAAAAGTACACGGTTTTGCCGATTTGCATTTTAATAAAGGCCTGCAATCGTCTGATGTATATATTGATTTATTAGAAGCCCAACTCAAAATTCACCCGATGCGTTTTGAGAAGTTTAGTGGCAATTTTCATTATGAAGGCGAACAATTAACTATAAAAAATATTACCGGAAAGCTGGGAAAGACCCAGTTTACAGCCAATATGAACTATTACCTTGGGCAAGATACAACCATTCAAAAAAAGGAAAATTATTTTGCACTTAATGCATCTCATCTAAATTTTGATGAGCTGTTTAATTATAACCCGCCCCCTGCCGATTATATAGTAACACCCGAAGACCATGAAGCGGTCTTTAATATTTTTGATTTGCCCTTTACCAATATGGCATTTAATTTTGATATAAAACATCTTAAATACCACCGTTACGAAATTGATGATTTCTACCTGAAGTCACGTATGAAACGTAATCATTACGTTTATATAGACACGATGTCGATGGGTGCTGCTGGTGGAAATATATGGGTTAGTGGTTATTTTAATGGGTCAGATCCTGATGATATTTATTTTAGTCCTAAAATGACGGTAGAAAATGTAGATTTAGATAAACTGCTGTTCAAATTCGAAAACTTCGGCCAGGATCATCTTGTATCTGAAAATCTAAGCGGTCAGTTAAGTGGCAACCTTTTAGGCAGAGTTCATATGCATGCCGATATGGTGCCTATAATTGACGATTCTGATGTTAAACTAAAATTAGAAGTAGTTAACGGAAGCCTCAAAGACTATGAAGCTTTTGAAGCTTTATCAGATTATTTTAAAGATAAAAACCTCAAACTTGTTTTGTTTGATACACTTCGCAACGAGCTGGATTTAAACAAAGGCACAATGACTATTTCTAACATGGACATTAACTCTACACTGGGTTATATTGAGGTATCCGGCAAACAGGATATGGATTTGAACATGGAGTATTACATCCGCGTTCCATTAAAGCTTGTTACAAAAGCTGGTATGCAAAAATTATTTAAGAAAAAGAAAGGAATTGACCCGAACCAAATTGACGAAATTCAATACAAGGATACAAACAAACGTACCCGGTTTATCAATTTAAAAATTACCGGAACTCCGGATGACTATAAGATTTCGATGGAGAAGGAGTAAATAATATAAGGACATAATCAATTAATAGAGGTGTCCATAATGATTCCACCCAATTTAGCCTGAATAATTCATGAATAATCGTTACTACTCAGCTATTCAAACTAAATGGTTATTCGCCACAGCGTAGCGAA
>CAZZML010000411.1:0-3432 GCA_964654735.1 uncultured Roseivirgaceae bacterium
AATGAATGACAGATAATCTAAAAAAGTTAAAAATAATTTATACGCCATTTTTAATAATGGCTGTTTTATTTATTGCTATTTATACATTCTTAAATTGGCTCATTCTTATTGAGTTAGAATTATTTTCTATAAAAGACGGAATAATCAACGTAGGTGTGCCTTTAGCATTGCTTTGGCTACCTATGTTATTATGGTTGAGGCCAAAACTTGAGATTTTAAACCTTGAAAGAGAAAGAGGTAGTTTAATAAGTTTTTATCTTTTAATATGTTGGTTTGCTATAGCAATTCCAACAATTATCGCTCGAAAATATATTGAAACTGCTTCTGGAGAATTGTCTGAAATACATACCGTTAATGAAATTGGAAATCAATCTAAAACAAAATATTATCAAATATCGAAATATTATATCGACAAAGTAAATATTGGGGTTAATACAACCTTTGATGTTAGTGGAAAATACAGCAATGATTTTAATATGCATATTTATATTGCTATGCCAATATTTGAAAAAGCAGCAGACACATTAAAGCCCACTTGTTTTGCTTGGTATGGTAAAGAGTATTACAAAAGAATAAGTAATCGACTTGAGGAGAGTGAGAAGGAAGATAAATATCAAGAATTTGCTAACGAAAGTCAAATAGATTTCGACAATTTTAACCCTGCTCAATTTATCTATTTAGATAGAATTGGAAATTCAGGTGATAGGGAAGGTTTATTAGAAGCTGCTAAAAAGAGTCGAAAATTTTCTAAAGACTATCAAACAATTTTATTGCCAATAAATGAATCATTTGAAAATAGAAACGGAAACAAACTTACTTGGGTTTTTGGTTCATTTGGTATTGGAGCAATTATTTGGCTTATAATGATACTTATGTCGAAAATTGACACTAAAGAACTCAAAAAAACAGAAAGTGAAAAACCAATAAAAGAGGAAGGTTTAGATGATTTTATAGGCTTCTAAAAACCAAAAAATGGCTATTTCATCACAAAGTTCCTTGCGGATTTAAGGTATTACTAACATCCGAGCAAAAATATTTTCTCCCACAGATTTCATAGATATTCGCAAATTCTTATTTTGTATGCGCTAATCTGTGAGATGAGCTAGGTCGGACGATAGTCTCATCTCCACTGAATCGCTCAATCTAGGTTTAAAACAATTGCTGTTTATTAAACTTGCTGCAATAGTAGTTTAAAGGACGGCTGACAAATTCTTAATCTCCCGGTTCTCTTATAGAATCAACAATAGCTTGTACGTTTGCTGGTGGCGGAGGTGTAAACCTGGAAATAGCAATCGAAATAATAAAATTAACAAGCATAGCTACTGCTCCAAACCCTTCAGGAGAAATACCAAACCACCATTCCTCTTCTGTTCCCCCTCCAAAGCCTTGAAGCTTAAATTTAACCATATAAAACAGCATTAGCAACGTGCCAATAACCATACCTGCTATAGCACCTTCTTTATTCATTCGCTTATCGAATATGCCTAAAACTATGGCAGGGAAAAACGATGCCGCAGCCAAGCCAAAAGCCAGAGCAACGGTGGCAGCTACAAAACCGGGTGGATTAATACCAAAATAACCGGCAACAATTACAGCTAATCCGGCACCTATCCTTGCCCACATAAGCTCAGCTTTATCCGAAATATCAGGTTTTATCTGCTTTTTTATTAAATCGTGAGATATACTGGTAGAAATAACCAGCAATAGCCCTGCGGCTGTAGAAAGGGCTGCAGCTAACCCACCGGCTGCCACCAATGCTATTACCCAGTTGGGTAGCCTGGCTATTTCCGGGTTGGCTAAAACTATTATATCCCTGTCAATAATTAATTCGTTTTGAGCAGGATCGGCCACATACTGAATTTTGCCATCCGCATTTTTATCTGTAAACGATATTAACCCCGTTGACTCCCAGTTTTTAAACCAGTCGGGAACTGTGGAATATTCAGCATTGGAAACGGTTTCAATTAAATTGGTTCGTGCAAAAGCAGCAATGGCAGGAGCCGTGGTGTAAAGAATAGCAATTAATACCAGCGCATACCCGGCTGACATCCTTGCATCGCGCACATTTGGTACAGTAAAAAAGCGAACAATTACATGAGGCAGCCCTGCCGTGCCTACCATAAGAGCAAGGGTAATGGCAAACATATCAAGGGTGGATTTAGAGCCTATGGTGTAAGCCGCAAAACCAAGCTCCTCGTGTAAATTATCTAATTTGTCAAGCAAGTAAGTGCCGGATCCATCTGCCAGTTCGCTGCCAAATCCTATTTGAGGAAGCCACTCACCAGTTAGCTGAATGGAAATAAAAATGGCAGGTACCATATACGCAAATATCAACACACAATATTGTGCTACCTGGGTATAGGTAATGCCTTTCATTCCGCCTAAAACAGCATAAAAAAACACGATAATCATTCCTATAATTACACCTGTATTTACAGGTACTTCCAAAAAACGGGCAAAAACAACTCCCACTCCACGCATTTGGCCGGCTACATACGTAAACGAAACTATTAAAGCACACACAACACCAACACTGCGTGCTATATTCGAATAATAACGATCGCCAATAAAATCAGGAACCGTAAATTTCCCAAATTTTCTCAGGTAAGGGGCAAGCATAAGCGCAAGTAATACATAGCCGCCTGTCCAACCCATTAAGTAAACGGCACCATCGTATCCCATAAAAGAAATAAGACCTGCCATTGAAATAAAAGAAGCTGCTGACATCCAGTCGGCAGCAGTAGCCATGCCATTGGCAAGTGGCGAAACACCACCTCCAGCCACATAAAACTCTTTTGTACTACTGGCTCTACTCCATAGTGCAATACCTATGTATAACGAAAATGATAACCCAACGATTATATACGTCCAAATTTGAATATCCATACTATTTTACTGCTTATCTTGTTGATTAGTGTACTTGCTATCTAGTTTATTCATCAAATACACGTAAATAAATATGATTAGTACAAATGAATAAATAGCTCCTTGTTGAGCAAACCAAAAGCCTAGTTTAAATCCACCTATTTTAATACTGTTTAGTTCATCTACCCAAAGCACACCAAACCCAAAGGAGCAAATAAACCATACGGTTAATAGTATAATGAGGTAGTATATATTTTTTTGCCAGTACTTGTGGCGTTCTTTTTTAGTACTCATGTGTTATTGATTTTATAAAGGGTTAATACAATCTTTCCACTACCCTTATAGGTAGAAGCTAATGTTGAAATAATCCTGCTTGTTGCTATAAACAAGCATTACCTTGGTTGATAATATTATTTCAGATGTGCTTTTCCGTTGTAATTGCGTATTAGAACATCTTAAGAATTTTGCTAAAATAGAAACCTGAAGGGAATAATAAAATTCTTTGCTGTTTTTTTAACCCGCTTTATGCAATAGGGTTCGTAATGAGAATGCAAACTGCAATAAATC
>CAZZML010000412.1:0-3423 GCA_964654735.1 uncultured Roseivirgaceae bacterium
CACCATTAGCATCTACTGTTCTTACTAGCCTATAAATTCTATCTGTATTTTTATAGTGCTTGTCATAACTCAATTCGTCTCTAATAAATAATGCAATTAATAAACAAGCAGCAATACCAATAGCAAATCCTCCAATTTTTATCAAGGTGAAGAACTTCTCTTTTCTAATATTCCGCCAAGCTATTTTTAAATAATTTTTAAACATAATTCTATTTTTTCCTCCCCCTAGCCCCCTCCCAAGGAGGGGGAATGGATTCTGGATTAATTCAATTTTTATCTACCTTTTTAAGTTCCCTTTTATGAAAAGGGCCTATTCTGTTCGTAAACTTTTTACAGGGTTCGCAATTGCTGCCTTTACCGCTTGAAAACTTACTGTCAATAGTGCAATGCAAACAGCTATAAAACTAGCGATAGCAAATATCAACCAGTTGATCTCAATACGGTAGGCAAAGCTCTCTAACCAGCGTTGCATTGCCCACCAAGCGAATGGTATCGCTATCACTATGGAGACAAGTACCAAACGCATAAAATCTTTTGATAATAACCGCACAATACCTGAAATACTAGATCCTAAAACTTTACGTACACCAATTTCTTTACGACGTTGCTCTGCGGTGTATGCTGAAAGTCCAAATAATCCTAAACAGGAAATGATGATGGCTAGTAGTGCAAAGATTTGTGAAAGATTCTCAACAAGTTTTTCACCTTTAAATCTGGCATTAAAGGCATCATCCACAAATTCATATTCAAATGGAAAGGCAGGGTTGTGCTTTTTCATGACATGCTCCATAGCGGCAAGGGTTTCGGTCATTGAAATACCCGGCTTAGTTTTAACATACATACTATACGCAAAGCCTGGATTGTTAAAGAACATTACAGGATCGCTTGTACCGTACATGTCACCGTATAAATAGTCTTTTACCACTCCTATGATATTATAAGTCGTACCATAACGAAGAATGGTTTTTCCTACGGCACTTCCTTCACCCATAAGTTTTGCGAAAGACTGAGTAATCAATGTATTTGTGCTATCCTTGACAATATTTTCACTAAAACCACGACCTTCTACGATTTCCATTCCTATGGTTTCAAAAAAATTGGAGCTTATGAATCTAAATGAAATAAGTACATCTTTGGTTTTTGTACCACCTTGCCACTCCAAATTTGAACCATTGTTACCATCTGAAAGAACGTTGCTATTGGTAAGCGCCACATTTTGAATCATGCCAGAGGCAATCATATCCTGTTTTATGGGTATGAAATTTTTGATCATATCCCCATTTACAGACATTTTAATAAGATTCTCTTTCTCATATCCTAAGTCACGACTTTTAACATGTTGCACCTGCTGGTACACGATGATGGTACTGATGATAAATACGATGGAAATTGTAAATTGAGCAACGACCAACCCTTTTCGTATAACAGTAGCTGTGCCTTGTTTGGTTCGCACGCCTTTAAGCACTTCAACAGGCTTAAAGGAGGAAAGGTAGAAGGCAGGATACCATCCGGCTAGAAGGCCACAAATCAAAGTGATGCCTACAAGCGTTAACAAATGATTGGTATTAAAAAGTTGAAGTTCCAATTGCTTTTCGATAAGGATATTGAACTGAGGTATTAGAACCACTAACAAGAGGACACTTACTATAGCTGCGAATATCGCAGTAATCAAAGCCTCAGTAATAAACTGGGAAATCAATCTTTTTTTACTGGAACCCAGCACTTTACGTACACCCACTTCTTTGGCTCTTTTTTCGCTTCTAGCCGTAGCCAGGTTCATGAAATTGATACAAGCTATCAATAGGATGATAAGAGCGATAATGGTTAACAAGCGTACAAAAATAATTTGTCCTCCTACTTTTTTTCCATTCTTAAAATTAGACCGCAGGCGCCAATCTTTCATTGTATGCAGAAAAGCATAGGTGCTGGCATCTTCTGTTTTTGCGGGAAGTATTTTACGTACTTTCGCATCTACCGTTGCAAAATCTGCATCTGGCGTAAGTTCCACAAAAGTATCAGCAAAATTGTTGCCATATTCTTTCATCCATTCAATGTCTTCACCTTCTCCAAAACGCTCAAAAGGCACCAGCCATTCAAACCCAAAGCTTACATTTTCAGGCAGGTCTTCTACAACACCAGTAACCACATAATTGTCCTTGTTATTAACTCTGAGTACCTTATTTAGTACTTGGATATTTTTACCAAACAATTCAGATGCAGTTTTTTGGGTCAAGACAATGGCATCAGGTTGGTCAAAGGCATTTTCTATAGTTCCTTCCACAAAGTGAAGACTGTAAATCTCCAAAAAATCTGTATCTGCATATCTTCCTCTTCTATTGATTCGGTTGTCACCTTCAGTAAATAGTAAGTTACCGCTCCATGTTCTTGCTGACCTGATGATTTCTGGTATTTCATCTATTAAGGTCTTAGCCAGAGGCCCTGGTGTAGAGAAAAAAGTACGCCATTCTCCCTCGTAATTTTGATTGGTGAGTACATAATAAACTTCATCTTGTTTTGGAAAAATACTATCAAAGTTTACCTCATCTTCAACCCATAAAAATATTAAGCTGGCACAGGTAATACCTATAGCAAGCCCAAAAATATTGAGAAAACTGTAGCTTTTATTTTTCCAAAGATTTCTAATTGCTATTTTAAAATAGTTTTTTAACATGATATTTAGATTTATCAGACCTCACAGATTTTGAAAACCTGTGAGGTCTTTAATTTATTCTGTACGTAAACTTTTTACAGGATTAACCGTTGCAGATTTTATCGCTTGAATACCTACTGTAAAAGCAGTAATGAGCAATGCGATTAATCCACTTAATGCGAACATCCACCATTGAATGGATATACTATAGGCAAAATCAGCTAACCAAGCATTCATAACATACCAAGCGATGGGGAAAGCAATAATTGCAGCTATTGATACCAAGGCGATATAATCTTTTGATAACAAGACAATTATTTTAAGTACTCCCGCACCCAACACTTTACGAATACCTATTTCTTTTATCCGTCTTTTTGCCATAAAAGAAATCAATCCGAATACTCCTAAACATGAAATAAAAATGGTTAAAAGAGCAACTACATTTACTGTTTTTAAGATCCCATCAATCAATCGATATTGGGCACTTACCTTATCAGTCAAAACCTCATACTCATAAGTTCTTCGGGAAGCTATTTTTCCAAATTCTGCAGCAATCAAATCTTGCACCTCTTTCTCATGACCATCCATAACCTTGACCATTAAAAAGCGATGGGAGGCAAGGGCGTTCTTTTTCCGATAAATATGTACCAAAGGTTCAACGGTATTCTGCATATCTTGATAATGGAAATCTTCCATAACTCCAACTACTTGAAACCCAGAACTGTTATCATTCTTGTATTTCAATCGCTTTCCTTCGATGCTATTCCACCCAA
>CAZZML010000413.1:0-3421 GCA_964654735.1 uncultured Roseivirgaceae bacterium
GACTAACAACATCTTATGGCTTTCATCACAAAGTTCCTTGCGGATTTAAGGTACTTAAAAAATAAGGCTCATTTATTACCTGTTAGTTGCAAATGAGCCTTATTGTTTAGATACTCTCTACTGTTTTACCTCGTTACAACAACTATTTTTGATAAAATATTACTTCCGGTTACTACTCTTAAAGAGTAAAGACCTGTTTTAAAATTGCTTGTATTAATTGCAAAGTTTAAACTTTTTTTGCCCAAAGTGTTTGGTGTGGAAAAATACACCCTACTCCCCGACATATCATAAACCTCAATGACTACTTTTTCTTCATTTTGTAGCCCAATATCAATATTAAGCAAATTGTTTGCAGGGTTTGGATATATGTTAATACCAAATTCATTTTCTTCTAACACTTCTTCTAAGCTTTCTGGTTTTTCCACTTGAGGCGAAGAGGCAAGCCTGCCTGCTACCGAACCGGATTCTATGGCAAAAAAACCAATGGTTTCTGTAGCATGGCTTCCATCGTTTCCTTCCTCTTCCTGAACACGTACTTTAAACGAAGTTGTACCAATGTTAATTTGGCGAGTAACAATTGCAGAAGCATCATTATAAGTTTGCGATTGACTTATCACTACAGGTGTACCGATCAAAGTGGTGCCATAGTTTTTTGTTGTAAAACTTTGGTTTGTATTTACCTGTCCTGCTACCAGTTTAGCTCCATTCGAAAAAGTATGTGTGCCAGATTCAACTACAATATAGGACATGTTTTCGGTGGTATGTGCACCATCTTTATAGTCCCATTCTTCCATTTGGTATTGAAAAGAGCCGGAACTTACATTTTTGAGCCTTATGTGGGTAGGGTCACCGCCATTAAATGTACTCATTTCCATTAGCACCACCGGGCTGGTATAACTATTGGCCAGGTTAATTGTGTACCAGGCACTTCCGTTAGCTTGGTTATTGGTTACTTTTCTTGCCTCTCCAATTATAAAACCTGAATCGTTTTTAAGGAGTCCTTCTTCGAATGCTATATACCCTATTACTTCTGTTGTGTGGCTAATTTCCGAGTCTTTCGACTTTTCCTCTTCTACCATTACTTTAAATGAAGAGGAGGTTAGGTTTTTTATCCTGATACCGGCAGGGTCTCCTCCATCGCAAGTTTGCATACCGGCCACTAATACAGGAGCTTCGGAGAACCCACTGTTCATAGTAACATTATACCAGTTATGAGTTACAGAATTAGAGGTGACATCCGATTGTCCGCTACTACCGGGAACCAAAGGTATATTGCCGTCAGGGGTACCTAGCCAGAACAGGTTAATACGTTGCTCTGAAGATACAGCCCATGCAGTAGCTCCTACATGTTCTCTTTTATAGTAGTACCAGGGGATTGCATCTATACCGGAAGAAGACCCTGAGGCTATCAATGACTCAAACCCAGATGTTAATATTTCCCAGGTACCATTCTGTAGATCGGTATAAACTGCATTTACCCCTCCGGAAGCAGTTTGCCCAAGGGTGACAATAGTACTATAGACATCTGCGGCTTTTTGTTCTTGCTGAATAAACTGGTAGGCGTTGGCAGCCTGGCCTGTTCCTTCAAACCAAATACCATCAGTTTCTCCGGTATAATCGGCTGGTGCATCGGGGTACCAGGGAAATTGGTTTTTATCGTTAAAATCGAAGCCCCATGTAGGTTGCCCATTGAGATAATACATATTGTTAATTTCAGCAAAATCCATGGCTGCCCAGTAAGAGCTATCTAGTTTTAGGGCTAATATCGTCCATGTTTGGGCATCAGTAGCTACTTTTGTAGTATCTATTGTAATGCCATTACCTGTGGTACCTGTCCAAAAATGCTTATCGGTAGCATTCCACATGGCCAACACAAAGTTTTTTGTATAGTCGGCTCTGGTTTGCCAGTATCCTGTATATCCTGATTTTCCTGTAGATCCTCCAGTTGTATTATAGATATTTTCCATTCGTTGGAAACAAGCAAAGAGGTCTAAATTTTGCTCTGTTGATTTATAGGTTAATGGCTTAGGGCCGGCTGGCAATCCTGAACTAAAAGGATCTGCTCCCCATTCAGACCAGCCCATTAAACCACCGATGTATCCACCAGATCCATTGGCATCTTTTGTATGATTTTCAATCCATTCACCTAATCCTTCGATTACTTCGAGGTACGGGTCTCCTGCAACATAATTATCGCCATTAACGGTTTGATAATAGGATAATAGTGCCAGCATTGGCCAGGCAACATTACCGGTATGTGTGCTAGCCGCAAACAAGTCTTCGTACCAGGCACCATTACCTCCGTTGGCGTTAGGATCCCACCACCCGCTCATTCTTACTGTACTGCTTTTTCCATTGGCTATCCATCCATTGGGTACGGTAAGATCACCACTTTGATAAGCATTTCTCAAGGTTTTGTCATCGTTGAAAGGGTTGCCATCATTATTATTTGTTCCATCGTAAAAACGATCGTTGTGATAAGCATACACAAATGCATCGGCAATTAATCGTGCTCTGGTAGTATCGCCATAGATAAGAAAAGACATTAGAGCTAGGGCATTATCGTAAGAATAAGCCACATTGCCCATAACAAGATCAAAATCTTCGTTTGAAGGAATGGTTTTAAAACTTGTTAAAAACCTTGGCTCATCTAAACGGGAGTGGTCGTACTGGATGTTATCAATATAAAAGACAATGTTTTGGTTTCCATTTTTACTAGCTGCAGCAGCCCATGTAAATCCACCTAATATATAAGACAGGTCTTTTCCCGTAAGATCCAATGTATATTCCGTCCATGTACTTGTAAGCGTAATCTCAGTTTTTATAGCTGCAGAAGAACCAGGATAGGGTTGGTTAGGGTTGCCCCAAAAATCTCTTCCTATTCCAAAAGCACTAAATTCTACTACTTCCCCTCCAGATTCCCCTTTGGCCCAAAAACTTAGCGTAGTAGCTCCAGAAAGGTCAACCCCCGCATTAGGATATGTGCCCCAGTTGCTAACAGGTACTGCAGTGCCATCCAATAGCACACCATTTTGCATTGACCATCCTGTCCACCCGTTCCATCCAGGGTTACTTCCTGCATTGTAGGTAGCTTTAATACAAGTTTTTCCAGATTGAGGAGATGTTGCCCAGTTGGCATCCATCCCAGAATTGAAATCCCCTAATGCACCTTTGTAATCAAAGTGATTCCCAGCGGAAGACGCATCTTCATATACATAGAAAACAGAATGGTATTTATCCATCGTTTCTGTAAGAAAGTCCAGATAGGTTTGTGCGGCCAATTTTGGCGTTACAAGCATGCTGCAAAAAAAAGCAACAACTAATAGTTTTGTAGTTTTTTTCTTCATATTGTTATTGGTTTGATTAAGTTACTACTCAGCTATTCAAACTAAATGGTTATTCGCCACAGCGTAGCGAAGGC
>CAZZML010000414.1:0-3420 GCA_964654735.1 uncultured Roseivirgaceae bacterium
TCGTTTCTATCGCTTTAATTAACCCAGAAAACCCTCTTTCTTTAACTTTATATCGTGTTCTCGCAAAGTCTAGCCAATTAGCAAGCCAATCTTGGTTGTTTAGTGCTCGTTCATTTCTTATCAGTAAATTTGATATTGTATCTTCATAGTTATGCATCCATTCTTGGTGATTAAGTTGGGTTCGATTAACAAAGATTTGGTAAGGCTCAATTGTAGAATCAAATTTTAAATGTAATATTTTTGAAAACCCCAGTATTTTATAAAATAATTCACTGGATGATTTTTTATATATTGACTCTTTTAATTTCAGTGTTTTTATCTTGGCTATCGTTTCCGCCAATTGCAGAGTAGCCTCCGCTTTTAATAAAGTGTATTGATTTTCTTGATTTGAACCAATACTAAAATCTATTAATCCATCACAAAGACGTTGATTGGTGTCATCATCATTCCATTTTAGGGTTAGTACTTTTAAGTTTTGAAGTTTAGAGACTAATTTTGCCATATCATGAAGGTTTAACCCTTCATTTTTGAATATTTTTTGGCAAGGAGCTAGACACTTCTCTAATTTGCTTTGCAGAGAGATTAATGCTGATTCTGAACCTAGAAGTGATAACTGATTATCCTGTAATTGCAAAAAATCTTTAAAGGTTTTTTGGATAAAAAGTAGTTCTTCTTGTGCCTCATTTACTTGCGCTATTAACCCCTGATTAGCTAAAGATTGAATACCTTTTACAACAGTAATGGGCATATCTATAATTTCTTGTCCCAATGCGACTTTAGCACCAAAGCCTATGCCGTAATATTGCCTTATAGATTTGTACCATGCCCGTAATTTTTCAATTTCATCAACAGGTGTTTGAATTCCACAAAAGTAATCACCCAGTAATAGCTTGAATCTTTTTTCAGCCTCTAATTTTATTTTTAATTCAGAGTAGATAATCAAGTATTTTAAATATGACTGTAGTTTTTTATGCTTAATTTTAGGTTTTGCAGATAACGCCATTATCTGCTTTCTTGCTTTTCTCCAAGTTGGACTTAGCCATTTAAAAAAGCCTCCATTGTCCAATGTTTTTTGGGTAACTTTTAACAGATCTGTAAAAGGTATATTGTCTAATAGAAAATATTTTTTTAGATTTCCTTCTAACGGCTTAAGTGTCTCCAGGTATTCCTTTAGCAGAGGAATAATGATATCAAGTTCATCCTCATCAAAAAGGCTATTGCGCTTTTTCCATAAAGGGCTTTCTAACTGACATGTCAATTTCACCAAATTTTTAAATTCTGATAAACCCGCTTCACTTATAGAAATATGCTGGCTAAAATCCTCACCAAAATGTTTTTTTATTTCTTGAATTGTTTGGTCTAAACGAGCTAACTTTTCAACCAAATTATTTATCTGAAAAATATATTTAGCTAGTTGGTTTAATGAGCTTTGTTCATCTATACCTAATAATGAGAAGTTTTTTTGTGCTTCGGTTAACTCCTCAACTTGATCAAGTCCTTTTAATACATCATTACTAACGACATGTGGTACTAATAAGATATAGAGTTGTTGAATTGATTTAAAGCATTCAATATATTCACTTAAAGAGAGAATGCCTTCGCCTTGAAGATTAGGGATAATCTCAAAAAGTTCGTTTCCCGATGGTTCTTTAAATGTTGATAAATCGAGTAACAGATTTTTTACATTGTTTACTAGATCGAAACTATTCGCATCCATTTCAAAATATTCGTAGAACGAAAACAATGAATCTTGCAAATCTTTCAGACAGGTATTCCAATCAGTCAACATTACGCAGACTTGTCGAGAATCAAATATTTGCAGATCAAGATTATTAACGCCAGCCCAAGGATGAGATTGTAGTTCAGCACCACTCTCAAACTGCTCAGAAACTTTAAGATAAGCTTGTCCATAAATATCAATATCATCTATGAGTTGTTTTTGAGCTTCAATCGTTAATAAATCACCATCAAACCCAATTGGATGAAGCCCAATGGTATCAATACCACCAAATTGTTGTCTGTAACGGGTAGCAATCATTAAAATAGCATGAATGCTTTTTCCTGTTTGTTTCCACGGTTGGTTGATTAAATTAGCATAATCCCATAATTCATTTTTTAATTGCTCATACCTAGAAATTTCAGCTTTAATTGTTCTGGGAGCTTTATAATTATTTTGATTTATCAGACGAGTATTGATATTTTGCAATACTGAACTTTTTTGGGTTTTGTGACTGTGTAATTCTAAACAAAAGTCACCGAGTCCTGCTTTATCTAAACGGTGTTTTACAACTTGCAGTGCAGCAAGTTTTTCAGCAACAAATAAGACTTTTTTGTTTTGCGAGAGAGCTGCCGCAATCAGATTAGTAATGGTTTGAGATTTCCCAGTACCAGGTGGTCCTTCAATCACCATGTTTTTACCATTGATAGCGTCAATTAAAGCACTATGTTGAGAGCTATCCGCATCATCAATTAAAGGGTATGTTTCATGAATATCCGCTATAGAGTCTATCTCATATTCTTCAGGAAAATAAACACTGTCACTTTCCTTAGTCTCTGATGAAAAAAATTGTTGTACCGTAGGATGATTAACTATATTACCTTCACCTTCTGGCCATCGTTCTGGGTCAAGATCAAGATACATTAGTAACTTGCCAAAGTTTAATAGTGCTAGCGTACAATACCTGTGAAGTTTCCATCGTGGCTGATTAACTTTAATCAGTTTTTTTATTTCTAAAAAATAAGCTTCTGGTTGAATTGAACCATCAACCTCAGGAAGTGCTAATCCAAAATCTAATTTTAATTTTTCACGAAAAGAAAGGTTAGGCAAAATATCTTCACCTGTATAACTTAGAGTATAAATGTAGGTTCCGGTTTCTTTATTCAGTTTACCTCTATTTAATTTAACGGGAACCAAAAATAAAGGTGCTAACCTGCCTTGGTCACTATCATGGCTCTCATACCATTCAAGAAACCCAAAGGAAAGAAAAAGAATATTCGCACCTGTTTCTTCAATAGCTGTTTCGGCCTTATTTCTCAGCCCTCTGAGCTGTGATTCCATTTCATACGGGAACAATAGTGTTTGTATAGCATGGTCTTGGTGCTTAGCAGGTTCTTTAGTATCAATGGGAGATGGCAATTCAAAGTTAGTTTCAAAATTTAACTTTTTAGCCCACTCAATGGCAGTTGGGTCTTTTTTTATCCGTCGTTCTTGTCCTGTTTCATCGTCAACCTCTATATAGCCCACTTCAATTAATTGGTCACGGGAAGGTTCAGGTATGGGTAAAAACTCTAGATCTTCCTCAAGAAATAATAAATCACATAATTGATCTGGAAGCTCATCAATAACTCTAATATAGCCACCCCGTCCATGTTTGAAATTTAATAGTCTATTTCTTGCAGTTAGGTCAAGTAATCTATTTC
>CAZZML010000415.1:0-3418 GCA_964654735.1 uncultured Roseivirgaceae bacterium
CTTCTTAACCATAGCGACCCCGTATAGCTATCGGGGTGCTTTTCGAACATAAACTCTTATTTATTGTAGTTTCCATTCTCATAACGAATCCTATTGCATAAAGCGGGTTCAACTATTCAAACTAGATTCCCTTTATTTGCCGCTATAAATGCTAATTACAGGTTCTACACAACATTACAAATTCGAATTTTTTCTGTTTTTCCCTCAAAAAACAATGGGGTTGCACTATTTCTTTTAGTTAAGTACCGTTGATAGGTATCTGTAAATTTCATTCTTTGAGATATAGTTTGATTATAATTTTTATTAAGCCCAATAATTAGTTCACAAATTTCTCTTACAGCATGATTGTTCCCATCTGTAGCTGTTTTATAATCAACTAGTCCATTTGCTCGTACAAAAGTATCCATTAACGGGTTTGCCAAACGATTTACTTGAAACCGAAGTGCCACTTCTTTGGCTAAGCCTAAATCCAATATATCATCAAAAGAAAAAGCTACTTGGTTAGAAGCAATGCCAAACTCTTTGTTGATATGTTTAAGAGCAGCCAATTTATTTCTAATACTTAGATAAACACCTGCAAAATGTTCGCGTTGTGCTAATTTAATAGCAGGTAAATTATTTTCTCCTGTAATTATAAAAATTAGAGGAACTTCTCCATCTTTCAAAAACCCACTAAACCTTAGCATATTTAACCCCATGCTCGCTGGCTCAGAAAAAGGACTTCCTGCATTATCTTGTTTAAATCCACTATTAAAAACGCCATCCCAATCAAAAACAAATGCCTTTATTTTTGGCAACCTCTCTGCGAAAACAGAAAGAGGAGAAATAAATTCCCCTCCAATGTTTTCAAAACTTTGTTTTATATCGTTGGCATTTGAAAAATCCATTACCCGTTATTTCAAATCTTGAATGTCAATTTGCCCCACCACTTCTTCACCATTTAGCACGATAAGGTTATCAATTCCTTTCTCATGGAAAACAACAGATGCTGCGTGAAGTAATTCTTCGCCTTGAATGGTGATTGGTGAGTTAAACGATAAATCACTCATTTTTTTACTTACTGCGCCTTCTCCATTGGCTTCAACTAATCTACGCAAATCGCCATCAGTAAATGTGCCTGCCAGTTTGCCATTGTCTCCCATTACAGCCACACAACCAAAGCCTGAAGATGTCATTTTTACCAATGCGTCCGTTACAGAATCACCCATATTTACCATTGGGTTTTTGCCAGAAAGAACATCTTTTACTTTAACTGTCATTAATTTAGTGTGCTCTACAAATTGCGAGATACCTACATCGGTAAAGTGGTTAGAAGTCAATTGCTTCATTACTTTCCAAGGTACAGTGCACACATGTACACCAATATTAATGGCGTTACGAATATGCTCTGGGTAACGAACCGATGAGAACATGATTTTTGAATCATATCCATAAGTTTCCACGGCATCAACACATTGAGCTACTAAATCTAGTGCATCTGTTCCTTGATCTTGTAAGCGACCAACCAAAGGGCATACATAATCGGCACCTGCTTCCATGGCCATATAAGCCTGTTGCAAGGTATAAACTAAATGAACATTTACTTTAAATCCTTTGTCTTTAAGCATTTTACATGCTTTAACTCCTTCTAACGAAACAGGTATTTTAAATACGGTATTATCAATATCAAGTCCTAATGCCAATTGTCTTTCAGCTTCTGCTAATATTTCTTCAGCAGTATCGCCCAATGCTTCAATTTGAAGGACAGGGACAATTTTAGAAAGTTCAACAATTAAACCATCAATATCGGTTACCCCATGGCGGTGCATAAAAGTAGGTGTAGTGGTAAGGCCTTTAATAAAACCTAAGCCAAATGCTTCTTTGATTTCTTCTAAGTCAGCTGAATCAAGATATAACTCCATAATGTATGATGGGCTACTGCCCTATTTAATTTTTAAATTCAATTTTAGGTGTGCAAAGTTACTCTTTTTTAAAAACCAATTCCCATAATTTAACTCGTAAACATTTTCTAGTAAAATAAACCAACAAACTGTTGGGAGAAAAAAAGTTGGATTTCAGATTTTTTATCCAAAAAATTTGTATTACATTTGTATTACACTCAAAAGTATCAGTTATGCTTAATGTTAGATTAGATAAAGAACTAGAAAAAAAGCTAAAAGCCTATAGCGTAGAGAGCAGCTCATCAAAATCATTTATTGTAAAAGAAGCACTAGCTATGTACTTTACAAAAAAAGAAATTCGAGCCTCAGCCTATGATTTGGGCGAAAATTTATTTGGTGCAGCAGGAAGTGGAAACTCTAATGCGTCCACTACCTATAAAAAGAAGCTAAAGCAAAAACTAAATGAGAAACACACTCATTGATGCCGGTCCTTTAATTGCTCTTTTCGACCGAAGCGATAAATATCATTTAAGAGCTGTACGATTTATTAAGGAGTTTGAAGGGCAGCTTTATAGCACCTGGCCAGTAATAACTGAAGTGTGCCATTTATTAGATTTTAATACGAAAGCTCAATTAAATTTTCTACTCTGGATAGAGCGAGGAGCAGTTAATTTAATAGAATTAAATTCTGCCCATTTATCTAGAATAATTGAACTAACAAAAAAATTTAATGATGTTCCTATGGATTTAGCTGATGCCTCTCTTATGGTAGCTGCAGAGAAACTAAACTGCATGAAAATTGCTAGCATTGATTCTGACTTTTACATTTACCGTACAATAAGAAATAAGTATTTGACGAATATTTTTTTGTAGATCAGCAACTATTTAACCACGGTCTGACTATCGTCCAACCTTTACTCGTTTTTTACTTCCACCACCATTTCAATCTCAACAGGAATATTAAATGGCAGCACATTCGTACCAACAGCAGCTCTTACATGTTTTCCTTTATCACCAAATACTTCTACCATAAGGTCAGAACAACCATTCATTACTTTGGGTTGATCGTAAAAGTTATCAATGGAGCTAACCAAACCAAAAACACGTACAATTCGAACCACATTATTTAAATCTCCTCCAACTGCATCTTTTAATGTTGCTAGCAAACAAATGCCTGCTTGGCGCGCTGCATTATACCCTTGCTCTATTGTAAGTCCATCTCCTAGCTGCCCTTTTGGTATCCCTTCCATATTGCACGGCCCATGACCAGATAGGAAAATTAGATTGCCTGTTCGCACCCATTTAACATAATTTGCTACAGGTTTACTGGGTGTTGGCAGTTCGATGCCTAGTTTTTTAAGTTGTTTTTCGGGGTTTAAATTCTCTTGAGCTTGAAGAAAAAGAGTACTTGCAAAAAGAATTGTTAGGGTTAAGAATAGAGTACGCATAAAAAAGGGTTAGTAGAGAAACTAAAGCTAGTAATTATTACCTTAAATCCGCAAGGAAAATCTATTACAAGCCATAATATGATGTCATTC
>CAZZML010000416.1:0-3416 GCA_964654735.1 uncultured Roseivirgaceae bacterium
AGCAGATGAGGGGTAGTGCAACTATTATAACCGAAAAACTTAGTTTACTGGATAGAGTTTTCTACCAGTTTAGGAGGTTATATAATGTTAGGTGATTGATGGAGAGGTTAGAATACTCGGAGTGCGATTCCAAGTCACGCTCCGAGTGAACGCAACCACCTCCTTAAAAACAAGGAGGTGAATTTCATTATTTTTAAGGATACTTCCCTATTATAATTATCCCTAGTTTTGGGTTTGTTATTAACAAAAGTATATAATTAAATAATTAGGAATTGTAAAACACAAAATTTATGAAAATAAAATTTACACAATTGATAATGCTAGTTATTCTTTTGGCAGGATGTCGAGAGAAACTACAATTAGAAGAGAGTACCGAAGGATTATTTCCGGCAGAATTGAGTGATAAACCAATAATTTTAAAATTAAGCTTTATTGAGGAAACACAAAGAAAAGCTGAGTTTCCAGAAGGTGTTGCAGAAAATCAAGGTCTAACCTATTTGGAAGAACCAAAGTCTGAAAGAAAACAAATATATATGGAGGTTTATTATGATTTTGCTATTGGTAAGCAAGTAGAATATCTTGCACCAAATAGCGATTTTCCTGCTGATAAATGGCAACTTCCAAGCGATATGCCTAAACTAAAAAAAGTTACATACCTAAATGGAGTTGTTAAGGGGTATGATAGAGATCAAAATCTCATTTATGAAGATATCTATGAACAAGACTATTGGCTAGACCCTACCGAGTTTGAAAGCGCAGAGGAAGCAAGGGAATTTGCTATTGCTGCCTATTATAACCCCAAAACTGTAGCCGATAAAATGATTGACATTGCTATTGAAGGAGCCAATAGTTATACAAAACTATCGGATCAAGTGCTTCAGTTTATGCAAGTGTTAGGTAATATTTCCCCTGCCCTTAGAGGTGCTGAAAACACAAATTTAGAAGTATCAACAGAAAAAATTTATATGCTTGCAGAGTATGGTGTAGTGTTTAGAACAGAAGGGTATTCAGCCAATGGAGATTTAAAAGATATGGAGCACAATTTCTACACGTTTAATGAAGATTCTGTTTTATATATAAAATCCAGTCATTATCGTAACTTGCAGTATTCTAGTGCCTACGATGTTAGTTTTACTGAATTTTCTGATACATTTTACGAAGACTTTCAAATAGAAACTTCTGTAGATTACTAAATCTTATAACAATGAAAAAATACATAATTATACTATTAATACTTAGCCCGATTTTAGGCAATACACAAGATAGAAACGTTTTTTGGACACACGGCTTAGCTGATAATGCCGACTTTTGGAATGATGAGTATGCCCGTGCCGAAAGAAATTATAGAATTAATTCGAGTGGTTTTACTTATCCAACCAATCAGGGTATTCCTGCGTATGCCGATCGTATTAGAAATGGCTCATACCCTTTTAGAGGTACCAGAACAATTGCTATAGGCCACAGTATGGGGGGTGTAGCAATTAGAGAAGCAGACAGAGACAATGCAAGCCTGTATGGAGGAATGATTACATTTGGAACACCTTTAGATGGTGCAAGAATTGCCAATGAAGTAATAACAGGAGGTGTTGATAGATTTGTTACCCAAAGCTTAGATAACCTGAGAAGAGGGCCTATCTCCTCAGCAGCAAGAAGCAAATGGCAGGTTTTTATTGATGCTGTTAATGATGCTGTTACAGGAGGAGGACTTAGTGTTATTATTCGAACTTTTACTAGTTCAGCTATACTGGATATTACCGAGAATTTAACAGGAGGGTTTCAACAGGCTATTACCAATACTTTTGATCCCAACAATCCTTCTGTGAGAGATTTAGCTGAAGGAAGTACGTATTTTAATACGATTCGCAATTATTCTAATAGCAAACCTAAAATTTTTGCATGGGGAGATGAAATTAGTCCAGTACATGCACGTATGTTTGCTTCAAGTATAACCGAGGACACAAATTTTGCGAACTTAATTTTAACAGCATATAATACTGTAGGTAACGGATATAGGACAGCAGGGGACGGAATTAATACTGGCTGGTTTCCTTGGTGCTGGAATAGTTGTAGAGATAGAAAAAGAAGAGAAAAAGAAGCATGGTATGTTGGTGCAGATTATTTAGAAAGAGGTTGGGAAGTAGCTTGGAATCAGCTAACGGATGCCCGTTTTTTAGAAAGATATACTACAAGAGAAAGAGTGTATGAATGTATTGGGCTAAATGAACTTGACTTTATACCTTTAATAAATAATGATTGTAATCAGCCTCAAAGAATTAGTGGGCGTGTGGCTAGGGCAGATTGCAATAATTGTAGATGGGTTTACCGCACAGTAACAAGAACCCGATGGGTTAACCAACCAAGCGATGGTTTTATAAAGAGAGATTCTCAAATTGGTAGCATTTCTGCTTGGGGTGGGCAGGCAGCTAGGCTACCGGGTGTAAACCATTTAGAAATGGGCATTCACCCTGAAACCAATGAGTTGCTAACCAGGGCGTTTGATGGAAACCGAGGATATAATGAATTCTTTGAAACTACTAAGAGATAATGGTTTTCTTTAACAAAAGAATATATATAAATAAGGCTACCTTTTTAGGCAGCCTTATTTTGGCTATATTAGTTGCAAGTTGTAAGCTGTTTGAAAAACCTTTAATAGTAGAAGATGAAAGAAGAGATGATGGTGTAATTATTGCCAAAAAAATGTTATGGAAAAAGGATGTATCGGAAAAAGGATTAATATGGCCTGGGCTAAGCCCAGCTATTTATGAGAATACCATAGTAGTCGCAGGGTCTACTTTCCAAGAAAAAGATATGTTGGTAGCGTTAGATATTGATACTGGAGAAGAAGTATGGCGATGGGCTGATTTCCTAAGTTACGATCGTATTAGCGGCATGAGTGATAGTGAGTATGACATTAACCAAAAAGATAATATTTGGCTATTGCAGGATTCGTATGACTTTTATGCCATCGATTTAAAAACAGGCACTACCTTATGGAAAGATAAACGCAATATTGGGCAAGGGGGAATAGAAGGTATGCAAATTATAGGTAATAAATATTATACCAGTTTTGCCTTTAATAAAAATGATAGTTTAACATGGCCAACCTTGGTAGAAGGCGATGTGTATTCTGCCAATTACACCAAACTACTGGAAGCTCCCATAGATACTATTCAATTTTTTGGTTTTTTTTATGGAGGAATGGATGAACCCTTTATGTATGAAGAAAATGGGCAACTCCATGCTTTTTTGCAATTTTCCGAAAATGTAAATTTATTCGCAGGTGAGACTTTTAATTATATAGCTTCATTTAACCTAACCACCCAAAGCTATGATTTTGAGAAAACAAGGTTATCGGATACCGTAACAACTAGTTTAGGTCATAGACCTGTAATGTATAAAGATTTAATGATAGTAAA
>CAZZML010000417.1:0-3411 GCA_964654735.1 uncultured Roseivirgaceae bacterium
TCACCTTTCTGTCTCCAGTCATATAGTTTTGCCAATAAACGCCCATATTTTTTATCAAACTTCCCTGTTTTCACAAAAAATAGAGAAAATTGGCTTTTAGTTGAAGTATGTGATTTTGCATGAATTTCTTCGCTAACTAGCAAGGCATTAACCGCGTAGAAAACAGAATAATACAACCGATTTACACAAGAGTTCCAAAACCCATTTTTAGCAAGTACTCTAGCCGCTTCCAACGTATTAAAGGCAGACTCCATCCTGTATTTTACATATTCTTGCCTTTCGTCAACAGTCATAAAAAAACAACTTCTTTCATCACATTTTGATAGAATGGGGTGATTTTTTGTTTATTTTTCCAATCACTTTTAGAATAAATAAAAATAGAAATTGGCTCACCAGATTCTAACTCCAAATCATATATTATGTCTCTGAATTTACTTTCCTCATTTAAATCCACAGGATAATCTGTTAAGACTAAAACATCCCAATCAGAATCTTTGCTTTCTGTCCCCCGCGCTCTAGACCCATAAAGTAGCACTTCAGCATTTGAATCAACTTCATTGATGCTGCTTCTAATCCGTTTGCTAAAATGTTTTGTTTCAGATGTCATAGTTCAAAGATACCAAATAATTACCCTATATACTGTCATTCCATTATCACGACATAATGGCAATGATTCCAATGGTATAAAATTTGTGTAGTAGTAAAGAAACCAATTCAACACATCAAAAGTTAATTAATACTCGTTGAATAATTTACTGGTGTTACGCAAAACATAATAATGACCGTCATTGCGAGGGAGGAACCCCGATAGCTATCGGGGAAGCAATCCATGTTTACGGTGTAAAAACGAAGATTGCCGCGCTGCGCTCGCAATGACGTAAGTTGTTTTGCGTAACACCAGTAAATGTAGGTTAACTCAAATAAACAAAAATGAAAAAATATCTAACCCTTATTTTGATTAGTACCTCCGCAGGTTTTTTAGGATCCTATTTATTTCAGATTGCTAATAAACCAATTAGTAAAACACCTGAATTTACTGCTATTTCAGAAAATAGCTCTTCACCCAAAGCTCAGGTAATAGGCAATAACAATCAGTTTTCAGAACTTATTTCCAATGATAATGACTTTGTGAATGCCTCCAAAACCAGCACACAAAGCGTAGTGTACATAAAAAATATTTCTGAGCACACTTACAGAATGTCGTTTTTTGATATGTTTTTTAATGAAAGCGAAAATAGTAGAACAACTCAACGAGTGAGTAGTGGGTCGGGTGTAATATTTACGAGTGATGGGTATATTGTTTCGAACAATCACGTAGTAGCGGAAGCTGATAAATTGGAAGTAATCATAGGCAAGGATACTTACTCTGCAAAACTAATTGGCACCGATCCTTCTACTGATTTATCAGTATTAAAAATTGAGGCAAAAAATTTAAGAGCTATTCCAATTGGTAGTTCGCACGACTTACAGGTGGGAGAAGGAGTAATTGCAGTAGGCAACCCTTTTAATTTAACATCTACAGTTACAAGTGGCATTGTGAGTGCAAAAGCGAGGGCACTAAATATTGTGAAAGATAAATTCCCTATCGAATCATTTATACAAACCGATGCGGCCATTAACCCGGGTAATAGTGGTGGGGCTTTGGTAAATCGGAAAGGCGAGCTAGTTGGAATTAATACCGCTATCCTTTCTCGTACAGGCTCTTACGCTGGCTATGGCTTTGCGGTACCTGTTGATATTGTAAAAAAAGTAGTTGACGACCTAATTAAGTATGGGGAGGTACAAAAAGCCATCATAGGAGCAGATGTCGTTGATTTAAGTCAAGATGTATCGAACCGACTTGATTTAAAACTAGAAAACTACGATGGTGTGCTTGTTGCTTCTGTAATAAAAGGGTTTGCAGCGGAAGAAGCCGGGGTAAAACAAGAGGACATTATCATTTCGTTGGATGGAACACCTGTAAACAGTAAGGCAGAATTTGATGAATTAATGAGCTATCGTTCTCCGGGAGATAGAATTACCATTAAATGGAAAAGAGGGAAGAAAAATTTTGAAAAAGGAGTAACCCTTACCAATCGAGAAGGTACTACTGAAATTTTAAAGAGGGAATTATTTGCTTCCGAATATTTGGGAGCCGATCTAGAGATTGTTTCCAAAGTAGAACAAGATATGTTCAACATAGACAATGGTGTCAAAATCACTAAACTCTACAAACAAGGCCTTTTAGCAAGACTAGGGTTAGAAAATGGACTAATTATTACCTATATTAATGATTATAAGATTGATACTCCACAAAAACTTGCTAATGTCCTCTCTAAATTAAGAGGTAAAGTGAGGATAGAAGGAGTGAATAAATCCGGCACTAAAGGGTATTATACTTTTTATCTGAGATAAATTACCAGCTAAATCCAAGACCCAACGAAATGGAAGGAAACGGAGGTTCCACTCCTCCGAACGCTTTTCTAAATTCAGGACTAAGTTCTGTAATCAGAACTAACCCTACTTGGTAATGAAATCCGAATGAGCCTTTGCTTTTTCGAAAGGCTCTTCGAGAACCATATTCAACAGCCCATCCAACAATCTCTCCAAAACCGCCATCTTTATAGTTTATATTAATGAATCCTCCATCTTTTGTCGGTCGCCAATGAATTTTAACACCGGCCGTAAAACCTCTATAACCAACACCGGCATGAATTCCGATATTGTCAGAGGCTCTAAACTCATAATTAATTCCAATTAGTGAAAATCCACCTATTTGGTAGCCAACCGCAGTTACATTTCTTGAGCCCACTTCATACGTATCATCAACCTCAACAGGTTTGGTTTCTTGTTTTAACAAAGGCTGATCCGGCACCATCGCAAAATCATAAATAAACTCTTTTATAGTCGTGGCTATCAATTGAGGACAATCACTATTATAAAAGTCACCAGTAAATGTTTTCTCTAGTTTATTCGAATACAAGATAGTATCTCCCAAATAAATTTGTGCATGAAAAGTTACTGTGACACCACTTTTAGATAGGTTTGTTTTTTCTGCTACAGTAACCTCCTCTACAGATAATCGCAACCCTATCTGTTCCTCTTTTTTTGGAAAAGATTTTTCAATTAGACTTTCTAATTCAGGCTGGGCTCCTAATTCAAATTTTAGTATTGAAATTTTTGTTTTACTATCAAGTTTCGAATACCCAATTACATCTGTACTAGTATTAACTTGAATTTGATCAAAATAGAAGTTTCGGCTTTCAAAATCGTTTATCCGATAATCAGCTAGGCTAATATTGACAGATTCTTGCGCAGCTAATTGCAAGCTGCAAAAAAGAAACATTAAAGTGGTAAAATTTTTCATTTGGTTAATACCTAGATTGAGCGATTCTCTGAAGCGATAAGCCTGCCTGATTTGGCAGACAGGCA
>CAZZML010000418.1:0-3406 GCA_964654735.1 uncultured Roseivirgaceae bacterium
TTTTAGAATATTCGAATTAGCATATAATGAAAAGAACATACCAACCTTCGGAACGTAAAAGAAGAAACAAGCACGGATTCAGAACAAGAATGGAATCTGCAGCCGGTCGTTCAGTTTTAGCCAACAGAAGGGCTAAAGGAAGAAAAAAATTAACTGTATCTAGCGAAAAAAGGCATAAAAGATAATTAGCCTTTAAGCTATTCTATTTGTCAAATGGAAGAGTTTGATAAAATAGTACGGTACACGTTTACGAAAGCAGAAATACTTTCGAGTAAAAAAGATATTCAGGAGCTATTTAAAAATGGCTCCTCTTTTTATTTATACCCTTTTAAGGTCATTTCCCTTCCAAACCCAGAAACCAATCAGCATCAGGTACTTTTTTCGGTGCCTAAACGCATTTTTAAAAGAGCGGTGGATCGAAATCTCTTAAAACGCAGGATGCGAGAGGCCTACCGTTTACATAAACACCTGCTACCCACCGAACCCAAAGTACTCAATATTGCGTATATTTATACGTCTAAAGAAATATTGGATTATGCTTCCATTGCAAATCCATTAGAACAATCGTTAATCCGTATTCAAAAATATGTGGCGAAAAATAATAAATAAATCATTGCGGGCTTTCCTAATAATAGGGGTGATAGGTGTGCTTATAGCAATGGCTACTCCTAGTAATAAGTATTTCGAAATAGCCAAAAATCTCGATATTTTCGCTACCCTCTTTAAAGAAGTAAATGCGTTTTATGTAGATGAGGTTGATCCTAAAAAAACCATAGAAACAGGCATTAATGCCATGCTGGCTTCGCTCGATCCTTACACAAATTACATTCCAGAAGAAAAAGCGGCAGATTACCGCACAATGACCACTGGAGAGTATGCTGGCATTGGTTCATTAATAGGTGTTATTGATGATAAGGTGATTATCACCATGCCTAACGAAGGTTTTCCTGCGGAAAAATCAGGTGTAAAAATCGGAGACCAAATTGTAAAGATTGATGATAAACCGATTACCAGCACATCTACCTCTGATGTGAGCAAATTATTAAAAGGCAAACCCGGAACAACTGTTAAGTTAGAGATTTTAAGAAATGGAGAAACAAAACTGTTTACTATTACCCGATCTACCATTGTATTAAAAAATGTGCCTTACTACGGAATGGTAACTGATAACATTGGCTATATTAAGCTAACCGAGTTTACCACCAATGCAGGCAAAGAAGTAAAACAAGCTGTAAAAAAACTAAAAACTAAGGGAGCTACAAGTATTGTTTTAGATATTAGAGAAAACCCTGGCGGACTTTTATTCGAAGCCGTAAACATAAGTAATGTATTTATTCCCAAAGGAAATTTGGTTGTTGAAACCCGGGGAAAGCAGGAGGATTGGACACAAGAGTATAAAACCTTAGGAACTGCCACAGATACTGAAATTCCTCTGGTAGTACTAACAAGCAGTGGCAGTGCATCGGCCTCCGAAATTGTATCGGGCACTTTACAAGACTACGATAGAGCGGTGCTTATTGGTAGAAAAACGTTTGGTAAAGGGTTAGTGCAAACCACTCGTCAGTTGCCGTATAATGCACAGGTAAAAGTAACTACCGCTAAATATTATATTCCAAGTGGGCGTTGCATCCAAGCCATAGATTACTCGCATAGAAACAAAGATGGAAGTGTGGGCAAAGTACCCGATTCCTTAATAGTGGCTTTTAAAACTAAAAAGGGTAGAACGGTGTATGATGGTGGGGGTATTACTCCTGACATTAAAGTAGAGGCTCAATATTTAGCACCCATTACCATTAGTCTTTTGAGTAAAGCACATATTTTCAATTATGCAAACCAGTATTTTTATACTCACCCTTCGGCTCCCAAATTAGAAGGGTTTAGCTTATCTGATGTAGAGTATGATGCCTTTGTAACTTGGCTTGAAGGTAAAAACTACGATTATACCACCAAATTGGAAAATGCCATTAGCAAATTAGAAGCTAATGAAAATAAAGATCCTATGGTTGACAAAATTAAGGATAAACTTGAAATATTAAAGAAAGAAGTGGCTCATAATAAAGAGAAGGACTTACAAACGCATAAAAAAGAAATTAAGAGCTTGCTTGAAGAAGAAATAATAGGACGGTATTATTTTACCAGAGGTGAAATAGCTTGCTCAATTACACACGATAATGACGTTGCCAAAGCCATTGCTCTGCTAAACGACCCCGAAAAATACGATAGTCTTTTAGAAAAAAACTAGCTTTGATACTTAGTATTGAAACCTCCACCAAAATCTGCTCGGTTGCATTGCATAACCAAGGTGTGCTGCTGGCAGAATCAACCCTTTATGTTGATAAATCGCATTCTGAAAAGCTGGCAGTACTTATTAAGGATTTACTTTCTTATGCAGAAATTACCACTAAACAATTAAAAGCCGTTGCCATTGCCGGAGGGCCCGGTTCTTATACAGGATTACGTATTGGCACATCTACTGCCAAAGGGTTATGCTATGCTTTAAAAATCCCTCTAATTGCCATTAATACATTAGAAGCAATGGCCTTGGGTGTAGCAAAAATGAATTTTGATAATACGTTGCTTTGCCCAATGTTGGACGCCCGAAGAATGGAAGTATATAGTTTATTATTGGATAGTGGCTTGAATATTATTCAAGCCACCCAAGCCAAAATAATTGATAAAAGCTCATTCTCAGAAAAGCTAAAAAAGCATAAGATACTATTCTTTGGAAACGGCTCGGCTAAATGCAAACCGGCTCTTGGCACAAATAAGAATGCTTTCTTTTTAGATATTCAACCTCTATCTGCGGTATTTGTAGGAGAGTTAGCTTATAAAAAATTCCAACAGGAGGCATTTGAAGACCTCGCTTATTTTGAGCCCGAATACCTGAAAGAATTCATTGCGATTAAACCTAAAAACCTATTTGCATGAGTAATGAAATCGTAAATAGAGTAGCCGGCAGTTCTATAATTTCTTTTGATTTAGAAACACTCTACCCAATAGGAGAACGAGTAACCTTTGATATTAAAGATAATTTATACCAAGAGACTATTCTTCGTGAAAAGGAATTTAGAGTATTTATTAAAGAACATAATTGGGAGGCATACCAAAGCAAAAATGTTGCTATTACTTGCTCAGTAGATGCCATTGTTCCTACTTGGGCATTTATGCTTATCGCTTCTAAACTAACGCCTTTTGCAAACCACTTCACTTTTGGCACACAGGCTGAACTAGAAAAAGAACTGTTCTCAATGGCTTTGGATAAACTTGATTTAGCCCAATACCAAGATGCCAAAGTAGTAGTAAAAGGGTGTAGCGGCAATGCTATTCCTACCTTGGCTTATGTTGAATTGGTGAGAATTTTGCAACCTGTTGTGGCAAGTTTAATGTTTGGCGAACCTTGCAGCAC
>CAZZML010000419.1:0-3400 GCA_964654735.1 uncultured Roseivirgaceae bacterium
TGAATTTTTTAAATTAAATAAAAAACTACAACTAAAATACTATTAATTCGTTGATTGCTAAAAGTCATTTTAGAATTAACTATTTCACATCAAAAACTTATGTTCTTACAAAGTAATTCTATGCGAAAGCTTCTTTTTTTAAGTTTTCTTTTTCTGTTTATCTCCGGTTTTTCTAGTGCCCAATCAAGTAAAATTACCCTTAACGGATATGCAAGGGATGCTGTAAGTGGAGAAGAATTAATTGGTGTAACAATTTATTTTCCTGAAATAAAAAAAGGAGTTGTTACCAATGCTTATGGGTTTTACTCTATTACCGTTACAAAAGGAACCTATGTGGTAAACTATAGCTATGTTGGGTATGTTAAAATAGAGCAAACACTTGACCTAACTTCTAATAAAGAATTAAACATAGAACTTAAACCTGCTGTTGAAACCATGCAGGAAGTAGTAATTTCGGCCGATGCGGCCGATGCAAATGTTACTAGTTTAGAAATAAGCACCGAAAAAATTGACTTGGTAGCACTAAAAAATATGCCTTCGGTTTTTGGGGAGCCCGATTTGATAAAGATGGTACAAATGATGCCCGGTGTGATCACAGCTGGCGAGGGAACATCCTCTTACTTTGTGAGAGGAGGGAGTGCAGACCAAAACCTTATCTTAATTGATGAAGCTCCTATTTATGACCCCTCTCACTTATTTGGCTATATCTCCGTTTTCAATTCAGATGTTATTAAAGATTCTAAACTTTATAAGGGCGGTATTCCTTCTCAATTTGGTGGCCGCTTATCGTCTATTTTAGATGTAAGAACCAAAGATGGGAATAATAAAAAACTCAAAGGATCAGCATCTATAGGCACTTTAGCAAGTAAGGCTACGATCGAAGGACCAATTAAAAAAGATAAAGCCTCCTTTTTACTTTCGGCAAGAAGGTCGTATGCCGACCTGTTTTTAAAAATGTCGGGTAATTCCAATAGTGTTTATTTTTACGATGTAAATGCAAAAGTAAATTGGAAACCAAGTAATAAAGATCGCTTTTATGCTGCTGCCTATTTTGGGAGAGATGCGTTTGATATAGATGGAGTTTTTGGTTTTAATTGGGGTAACGCAACAGGCTCATTCAGGTGGAACCATCTATTTACTAAAAAGCTATTTTCAAACACTACTTTTATAGCATCTCAATTTGATTATGGGTTGGAGCTTACCGACCCTGCTCTTGGATTTAAATGGACTTCTGTGATTAATGAGCTTTCTTTTAAGCAGCATTTTAATTGGTTTGCATCGCCAAAAAACGAACTGGATTTTGGATATAATTTTGTGTATCGAAGGTTTGAGCCAGCTAACTTCAACCCTACAAATGAATCATCCATTTTTACCGCAACTCAACTTCAAAAATTATATGCTTTAGATCACTCCTTTTATGTTGGTAATAAGCAAACGGTTTCTAGCAAACTATCTCTCATATACGGCCTTCGATTATCTATTTTTCAAAATGTGGGGCCAGAAGATGTAAAAATTTATGACGATCCCCAAAATAATATTAGACCTACAGTAATTCGAGTTGACACCTACGATAAGTTTGAATCAATTATAAATTATATAAATCTTGAACCCAGGTTCTCTGCACGGTATTTAGTGAACGAAAAGAGCTCGGTAAAAATTTCTTATAACCGCATGGTTCAAAATGTACATTTAATTTCTTCAGGTACCGTACCCCTTCCTTTTAATACTTGGAACCCGAGCTCTACCTATTTAAAACCACAAATTGCTGATCAGGTGGCAGCAGGGTATTTTAGAAATTTTGAGGATAATATGTATGCTTTATCTACAGAAGTATTTTATAAAAAAATGCAAAATATAACAGATTTTGCAGATAATGCCGATGTGTTTTTTAATGAAGATTTGGCCACAGAGTTTAGACAAGGAGATTCGGAGGCTTATGGCTTGGAGGTGCAGGTTAAAAAGACAAGAGGAAAGTTAACCGGTTTTATAAACTACACTTGGTCTAAATCAACCAGACTAATTCCAGGTGTAAATTTGGGCAATCCATTTCCTTCTAATTACGATCGTAGAAATGCTTTTAATGTATTAGTAGGTTATACATTAAGCGAAAGATGGAATTTCTCTTCTACATTTACCTATAGTACTGGCAGACCCATAACCTTACCAACAGGTCAATACGAATACCAATCTTATAAACCATCTTATATATCGGAGCGTAACGGCTATTTATTGCCGGCCTATCACAGGCTAGATTTTTCTGCCGTACTTACTCCATTAAAAAATAAAAATCGGCATATTCAAACCAAATGGGTATTTGCTGTTTATAATGCTTATAGCAGGCAAAATCCTTTTACCCTGTATGCAAGAGATAAAGAAATAGACAATGTTTCTACAGGTGAAAAAGAGTTTGTAATGATCTATTTGTTTCCAATTGTACCTTCAGTAACGTTTAATCTTAGCTTTTAATGACCAAATCTATTTACACACTATTAATTGTTTTCATTTTATCTGTTGGCTGCGAAAAAGTAGTTGAAATTGATATTGGCCAATCCATACCTCAAGTGGTAATCGAAGGTCTTTTAACAGATGTTGATACCACTCATTTTGTGAAGGTGAGTAGATCAATTCAGTTTTATGGAACAGGCTTAAATACCATTACTGATGCTATTGTAACTGTAGTTGGTAATGGGCAAACCTATAATTATACACATAACCCAATGGCAATTGATAGTATGAACGGATACTATTTTTCAGATGTTGAATACGCAGGTAAAATAGGAGCTTATTATACATTATTGGTGGATGTAGATGGAGCTAATTTTAAAGCAACTGATACGCTGCGTTACGTTACTTCTATTGATAGTTTGTCTGTTTCAAAAGCTTCTAGTATGAGTGACGAAGATGAGCAAGATGGTAAAATTTACGAAGTATTGCTTTATGCCAGTGAACCAAAGGAGACAGAAGACTTTTATCAATTTCAATTTTATCGCGATAAAGAATTAATAACTTACCCTGATAATATTTATGTATTTTCTGATGTTGCATTAGGCCCAACACTTAATGGGTTAGCCTCACCTGTATTATTTAGAGAAGGAGAACTGGCAAGTGTTAAAATTTATAGCCTTTCCAAAGAGCAGTATGTTTTTTATACCGATCTGTCTAACTTATTAAATACCGATGGTGGTATGTTTAGTCCACCACCGGCTAACCCAAGAAATACGTTTAGCAACGGTGCCTTGGGCTTATGGCAGGTGTCAGCGGTGCGCGAAGATTCTATTCGAATTATTCCTTAAGATCGAACTCAGTACATCAATGGGACAAGCCCATATTATCTATTTGAATAACACCTAGATTGAGCGATTCAGTGGAGATGAGAAGTGCTAAGAGACTGAGAGTAAAA
>CAZZML010000420.1:0-3390 GCA_964654735.1 uncultured Roseivirgaceae bacterium
ATGTTAAGCACTTGATTTTAGTGCACTTAGGGCTTTCATTAGTAACTTCTCAATAGTTGCAGGTAAACTTTAAACTTAAAAAGAGAAAAGTCCCTTTCTGGCTTTTAAAAGTGCATTCTAAAAGTAAAACCCAAAAACTACCTGCGGATATTGAGAAGTTACTTTCATTACAAATCCCCAATGAATAATGCGGGTTAATTTCGAATGAACTGTGGTGTGTAGTATTAATCGGGTTCAGGTTATGAGTATAGCCAGTATGCCAAACTAACTGAAAGGGAAACAACAATCAGTATTTAACCGGAAAGTCTATGATTAAAGTGCCATCATTTTGGTATTGCTCGATGCTTAAATTTTGCAGAACTAACCCTTCTTTTGCAGCCATTTCAAATGCTAGTGCCCTTATTTTCTCTGGCGATGGCATAGCCAAAGGGTTAATTTTAACCGCAATTCTTATAGCCCTCTGCGCTTTTATAGTTTTTTTCTCCAGTTTTTCTAATCCACTCCCCACTTCTAACTCTGCTACAATACCCACAAAGTTTGACACAATACCTAAAGTTTCTTTGGCTTCATCAATATAGTTTACTAATACAACATTGGTATTAGCATCCATATTTTTTTGCAATTTTTGCATTTTACTAACCAAAGAACTTAGTGCATTACTCTTATAGCTGCCCTCATAACTAGCACCATAAATGGTGTAATCACTCACCTCAACAAGTTGGGGTTCGGTTTTTTCGAACCCGCCAAACTTATAATTTAAAAACATCCCTACTATTAGAATAATGGCACCGATAATAAAATACTTTTTCATGATGTTATGATTACTATAAACCTGAGTTCGTTTAAGGAATATGGTTTTTCCAAAGCTGAAAGTCATCCCAATAAACTTGTAAAACACCACCATTAGCTGTCATATAATTAAGTAGTTCATCGGATGTGTATAGTTTCATTGGATTAAAATGGGTTAATCCATCCGGGCAAGGGTCTTCAGGATGATGAGTAAAATCAGTAATGTCGAAAATTACTTTTTTACTCCCACCTTCAGGCGTAATTGCAAAATAAAATCTTCCAGAGTTATTGTTCCCTTGTTTAAAATACACTTCTGTTGTTAGCCATTGGTTAAATGGAATGGGGGTGTCTGTATTATCAACATCCCATACATTATTATTCCATGATGACCCATTATAAGTTTGTGCGTGAACCCCAAAGTACAGGGGGCTGCCAATGCTGTTGTCTCTTTTTTCCACGTTAATGGTAATTCTGAAAGGGTACTCTTCTGAAGTCCAGTTTCCGTTATTCCAGTATTCAAATAAAGTAAGCCAACCAAATGTTTCAGGTGCATTTTGCAAGATGCTGAAATCGGAATGGAGAAAAAGTCTGGATGTGTGATAAATTTCAGTTAAACAATTATTATCGTAGATATTAGCCTGAATCCTTCCTTTGGTTCCATCAACATTGGGCTCTTTAAGCCAAAAGTGCAACACTTTGTTTAACGAACCCGTTGGGTCATCTACTATTTTAGCATAACGCTCTGTTGCGTCTCCCCCTTGATACTGTATGTCAAATGCTCCAATATTAGGATGGTCATCTAAATCATTTTTCCAATCGTTTGGTGGAGATACTGAATTATCTACACCAGAAAATATTTGGTTGGCATCTAAGGGCAAACCCGTAGTTGATGCTTCAAAACCTGATTGAAATATCAATTCATCAGTTTCGTTGCAATCGAGTTTACAAGTAACTGCCTCTTCATTTTTATTGCACGACAGTATGCTTAGAACAATTATCGTACAATATAGAATTTGTTTTTTTTGTGCTTCCATCGTATGAATCATCGTTTTTTTAAATGCTAATGTAATAATGTGGAACCACCTCCAACGCATAGTATAACAAGCGTAGTTTTTTTTTGTTGTGCTGCGCCTGCGGCAAAAACTATGATTTGTTATACAATGTTGTAAAGCGAATTATTCCTATTGCAAATTCAAAATTCCAAAAGTTTCATTAAACGGTCTTGCAATGTCAATTATCTCAAATTTGGGGTTTAATTGTTTCTTTAGTGCTTGAAATGTCTTTTTTGACCTACTATCTGAAGTGACAAAATGTGTAATGGTTTTATCTAAATCCGCTTGAGCAAATAGTTTTGAATCATTAGGTATAATTGCTCTGGGCTCAAGTCTTTCCTTGTTCAACTTATTTTCTTCAAATATTACCTTAGCAAATTCTCCTGTTTTTTGCGCTTGGTCTAAGTTAAATGGAACGATTTGAATATTACGTAATGGCAATTCATCAATTTCCCCTCTTACACAATATTCAGCTATTGATATAGTAGAAACTTTAAGAATAATTTCATTTTCTAGAAAGTATCGAAAGTACCCCTTTGCATAGTTGTGAAGTCTGTCTTCATCATTTAATAGTCGAACAAAGAAACTGGTATCGAGTAGAACACTATGCTTCATATCCTCCTCTTAAATTTAAAAGCCAATCATCTGAGTCAATCCCTTTCCAACTCTTTTTTGCCTTATTGATAAGGAGAGAAAGGTAATCAGAGTCATACTTTGGACTGTAATTTATTAGTTCAACCAATTTCAAGGTTTTAGTATCTATTTCGGCAGTTTCAAGGTTTTGTTTTCCTGTAGCACGGACACCAAATTTTTTATAAAGCAAGTTCTCTTCTTGTTCCATCAAAAAATCTTGCCCTGTTTCTATGGCTAAATACCCATAGTCATCAGTATCAATATGAATATTGGCTTTGCTTTTACCACCAGCATCTTTTAATATACCATAGAAATAAAATTCAGCGTCAACCCAAGTATTTTCAGTTCTAAAAAATTTTGTGGCTGGATTTATGGAAAGTTCAATATTGTTTTTAATGGAAGTAGTGAACTGGAATTCATAGTCTTTCTGTTGTGATAGCTGTTGAATACTTTCAATAGCCCTAGCCGTTTTTAAATCCAAGAAGTCAATTGAACTTGTCTCTTGAATTTGTACCAATATTGCACTAAATCCTATAATGTATTGAATTGGGGTCTTAAAAATGTGTCTTACAGAGCCTTCTTCAATATTGTATGTAATTAAAGGTCTGTCTTTCTTGTTATTTGGGTATAGCAAGTCTTCAACATTTTGAAAAATGCTTGAAATATGTTTTATGTCATAGTTTTCAGGCTTTAATTCTAAATTGCCTGACTTACCGACTACTCTGATTTCTATATTACCTATTTTGTCCACTTCACAAAGATACTAATTTTAATTATCCTGTTCAATTTGATGCAGTAGAGTTAATTTATATGCTTTACAACAAATTAATATATGTACTTTAAAAAACATAACGCATGCCGATACCAAACTGGAACTTAGTAAATGATGGTTCAAGTGTGATGTCATAAAACAGGT
>CAZZML010000421.1:0-3380 GCA_964654735.1 uncultured Roseivirgaceae bacterium
TGGCAGACACTTAAAATGCTCATAACAAATATTCATGAATTAATCAGGCTAAAGCTCAACCTTCAATAACCCTTGTTGGTTTAGATTAGTGCCCGACAAAGGTTCGCCATTAAAGTAAACTTTTTGAGGCTTACGCTTTGAAAACACAATGTCAAAAGGGTGCTCTCCTTCCATAGGTTTATCTAATAATAAAACAGAGGTGCCGTTCCAAACAATAGCGGTTCCATAGGAAATTGTTTTCATTGCAAGTTTAGATATATTGGGTTTATTGGCACCAGTTAATAATCGATTTGGATTAATATGAAAACGAATTTTACTAGGCTTGTTCACTAAACCGGAATCCATTACTGAAACCAATTGCCCTGATTGGATTAAATCTATTGCGTAGTGCTTGGACATTCTATAGGCAATAATTTGCTTCAACTGGTTATTATGCACCCATCGGTAACCTATCAGAACCGAGAAAACTACCAGAGAAAAACTAGCCCATTTAGCCCAATAGAGGTTTTTATACACCACATATAGAAACAAAAATATAATGAGCATATACAACGCCCAAGTCTGTGGAACATTCAAATAGATAGTGTTCAAATTGCTTCCGGGCAACTCATAAATAAATTTTAATGCATAATTTACAATACCTATAATTGACCCCAGAAGCCATCCGAGCCATTGGGTAACGATGGTAAAATAGGAGAATACAAAAAAGGCTATACCAACACCAACAATTATAGTAGCTGCTGGAATAACCAGAAGGTTAGATATTAAGAAATAAGGTGGAAATCGATGAAAATAAAGAATACTCAATGGAAATGTAGCAATTTGAGCTGCGATTGAAATAGAAATCACATCCCAAAAAAATATTCTGAATCTGTCGGATGGCAGCCAAAGTTTTCTAATTTGTGGGTAAATAAATATGATGCCCAATACAGCTACATAACTTAATTGAAAACCAACCTGCATTAATAAATACGGTTTAAATACCAATAAAATAAAAGCACTAACGGCTAGTAAATTTACCATATTAGTCCTCCGATTAAAAGAACTACCAATTGCCATAATAGAAAATAAAGTAACAGCACGTAGCACTGAAGGTGACAAACCTGTAATAAAAGCATAGCCCCAAAGCAATGGAATTGAAATGACCGCAATCAACCACTTTTTTTGATGCTGTTTAGGAAGCAAAGAAAATAACCAGAGAATTATGGCATAAATAATACCCACGTGCAAACCGCTTACGGCTAAAACGTGCATCGCACCAGAAGCTGCATAGGTATCTATAATTTCATCATCTAACTCGCTCTTATTACCCAAGAGTAATGCTTTTGCAATGGCTACTTCCTTGGGTTCTTTTATGTAATCATCCAAAAGCCTCGAAAACCGGCTTCGTAGTTTTAAAGAAGCCGCAATCATTGTATGGCCATTTCCTGAAGAAACCACCCGAATAGAAGCTGGTTCTGTAAAATGCTGTTGGTAAATGGTTAAAAAACTGAGGTAACGCTTATAATTAAACTCATCAGGGTTTTGAGGAGGGTTGAGCTCTATTGCGTTTCCTTGTACCAAAATAACATCTCCATAATTATACAACACCGAATCAGTTTTTAGATAGAGATTAATCCGGTAGGTAAGTGGTCTCCAAATAGAGTCTTTAACTTGGCTTATTTCTACAACTGATTTATGAAAATTTCCTTTATGAGTGGGTTGAGAGACAACCAACCCTCGGTAAGCCGTAATTTTTTGTGTCGGAATTATTGAAGAGGGTTGACTTTCTAAAAATAAACGAACATAGCCAAATGAGAAACTAAGTACGGTTAAAACGAACCCAAAAATCCAATTGAACTTTAAGAATATTTTAGAGTTAAAAAAAACGCTCCCAACTAAGAACAAACTACCGATGGTTATACAAACAAAAGCTAACTCCTGATACCCAGCTAAAAAAACGGAAGTAATAATGCCAAGTGAGAAGGCAAGTGTAATTCTAACAAATGGAAATTGAGACCAGAAAAACATAGCTAGTATTTGAAACAAGGTATGCAAAAATATCTTGTAAGTCAATTAATATTTTTTCTAGCATATCTATCTAACCTCTAAGCAAATGGTGCAGTTTTTGCAAGGCAATAATCAATGACCAAACTTATTTTATTAGCAATAGTAATTACCTTTTTAAGTAGCTGCGGCACCCATTACACCATATCTTCAACTAAAGAGTTTAATGTTAAACCAACTACTAAGTTTATTGTACGGTTAACAGATACTGATTTGGTTATTGATACCGAACCAACAACTAGTACCATAGAATTGCTTCAAAGTCTCAATTATAAAGTAATGCCTGTACACGAGTTCGACTCCATTAATTACCGTTACATATTACACCTAAACGATTCTTGGAAACCCACCAATGAGGAATTACGAAGACTGCATAGGTATGTAGATTATGATTATTTATTAGTGGGAGGGTTTTCTGAATATACTCGAAATTTTCACCTATACCATAACAAACAGACCGAGAAAGAGAGTTAAATTTAAACCTTCCTAAAGAGAGTACTGTGGAGTTTAAGTATTATTTATACAGCATTAGAGAGCAACGATTGGCACTATATATTTCTGTCCGAAAAACAGCAAGCGGCAATGCATTTACCCATGCGGCTTTTGGTTCTCTCATTTTGCCTAAAGCATTGAAGAAATTTGAAAAATATTTGAAAAAAAAACACTAAGCATTCACTGGAATAACTCTAAGCCACACCGTGAATTATAATTTTAAAATTGAACTCCAATTGAAATGCCTGCTCTCGGACCCCAGCCAAACCACGCTTTGGGGGCTCTATATACTGATGAGACACTTGAATTTAACCAATCAGTAGTACCGCCTGCATTAATAAACTGTTCTTTCCCGCTTTGGTAATTTATGCCTATGTAATAATCCATTACAAGCCAATGCGATAATTCAATTACCCTACCTATTATAACACCACCACCAAACGTATTAAACTGCTCAATTGGGTATGGTACTCCATTACGAATACCTCCACCAATAAATAAATCTTGATACCTTATGTAAGGAGCTATAAAAGTTCTTTTAACTTTTTTTCTTTTTTTACCTGAAAGAACAGACGATCCAATAATTTTTTTGTCTCGTTCAGAAAATTGTTTTGCTTTAGCCTCGGCAACCTTAACCGAAATAAAATACCTGTATTCCAACGTGTATATTTGACCTTCCCAATATGATTGACCAATAAACGAAGGATCTAAAACTTGAATAAGCCCAAATTGCAAACTACTATGAGTATTCAAATATCTTTCATATTTAAAATCAAGTGATTGAAACATAAAAGACATTGGACCAACCCTAATAGAGTTTTTCTTAAAGTTTTCATTCTTAG
>CAZZML010000422.1:0-3335 GCA_964654735.1 uncultured Roseivirgaceae bacterium
TCCCTTTCTGGCTTTTAAAAGTGCATTCTAAAAGTAAAATCTAAAAACTACCTGCGGATATTGAGAAGTTACGATAAACTTAGTGAAACGACTGATTTGCAGTAGTTTGTATTAGTAATAGAAGCTCTATTGCATAATGCGGGTTAAAATACCAACAGATAGAATAAATTTTTTAGCTTTGCATCTTTATTGAATCAGAAAAAATGGCAAATAACTTACTAAAAGGAAAAAGAGGAATCGTTTTTGGTGCCTTAGATGAAAACTCAATCGCTTGGAAAACCGCACAGGTGATTAGCGAAGAGGGAGGAAAATTTGTACTAACAAATGCTCCTATCGCAATGAGGCTAGGAAAAATTGATGAGCTTGCAGAAGAATGTGGTTCTGAAGTGATACCTGCAGATGCTACTTCTATTCCAGATTTAGAAAACTTAGTAAGTAAATCTGTGGAGGTATTAGGGGGCAAGCTTGATTTTGTATTACACTCGATAGGTATGAGCCCGAATGTAAGAAAAGGCAAATCTTATGGAGATTTGAATTATGAGTGGATGCACAAATCCTTGGATATTTCAGCAATGTCATTCCATAAGGTAATGCAAACTTTAGAGAAGCAAGATGCCATGAATGAATGGGGTTCTATCATTGCTTTATCGTATGTAGCAGCTCAACGTACTTATCCCGATTATTCTGATATGGCACAAGCCAAAGCCATGTTGGAGTCTATTGCTCGTAGTTATGGTGAGCGGTACGGAACGCTTAAAAATGTGCGAGTTAATACTATTTCACAGTCTCCTACTATGACACGTGCAGGTAGTGGTGTTGGCGGTTTTGATGCCTTTTTAGAATTTGCTCAAAAAATGTCGCCACTGGGAAATGCTTCTGCTGAAGCTTGCGCCAATTATATAACAATGATGTTCTCTGATTTCACTCGTATGGTTACTATGCAAAACCTAATGCACGATGGCGGGTTCTCTAACTCAGGAATGACCCAAAAAGTGATTGATCAGGTACTGTTGAAGTAATTAGACTCGTCATTGCGAATGTAGTGAAGCAATCCGTATATAAATATCAGATTGCTTCTTTCTTTTTGCAAAAGAAATCGCAATGACGTTAAATCAAATTCATGGTAGTATTTCCAAATGCTAAAATTAACCTTGGGCTTAACATTATCGATAAGCGACCTGATGGCTACCATTCCATTGAATCTTGCTTTTACCCTATTCCATTAACAGATGCACTGGAAGTAATTGAAAGTGACATCCTCTCATTTGCTTCTTCCGGTATTGAAATTCCCGGGAATAAAACTGATAATTTATGCTTGAAGGCATATCACCTTGTTAAGGAGAGTTACGATGTTCCTACTGTTGCAATTCACCTTCATAAGCATATACCCATAGGTGCAGGGTTGGGTGGAGGCTCTGCAGATGGTGCATTTATGATTAATTTGCTTAATGAGAAATTTAACGTTGGAATGTCTGTTGAAGAAATGGAGAAACTGGCTGCCAAGTTAGGGAGCGATTGTCCTTTCTTTATTAAGAATGAACCTGTGTTTGTGGAAGGAACGGGAAATCTGTTCTCAGAAATCAACTTTTCACTGCAAGGAAAATACCTTGTGGTTATAATGCCTGAAATTCACGTATCAACAGGGCAAGCCTATAGTGGAATATACCCAAGCAAACCTAATTCTAACCTGAAGAAAGATTTAGAAACGCTTGAGTTTTCGGAGTTTCAATCAGTTGTAAAAAACGATTTTGAAAAATCAGTATTTGGCCAGTTCCCGGCATTGGTTGAAATAAAAGAAGCGTTACTTAATGCCGGAGCAGTTTATAGTAGTATGAGCGGCTCGGGGTCTGCTATTTTTGGTGTGTTTGAAAGTAAGCCTGAGTTTACCTCTGTACATTCTTTTCAGGTGTTTGAATTATAACACCCTCCGCCCTTTGGTTTCCTCCCTTGAGGGAGGATTTCTTACCAACGGGGGTGAGTTATTCTCTTCTCTTTCCACTCAACAAACTTATCTTAGAGTCAAATGGGTTGCCAGCTGATCGTCTTAGGGAAACTACTTGTCCAGAATGCCAGATAGCATCAGAAATAGGCCCATTAATTTGATTCCAAAAAGGATATTCAGAAGTGTTCTTTGGGCTTTGAAATACTAGGTTGAACCTCTCTAAATCTTTAGCGCTACTCTTTTTCAGAATTTCGCTACTGCGTTTAATGTTATCTAATGTTTTGGCTCGTTTTTCTTCGTAGGTCAACTCAACTATATCAACAGGCCTTATATTAGGCGTGCTAGTTACGGAGTTTATTATTACAGCAGATAGACTCAAAATATGGTCAAGTGTTTCGTCTATAGTTCGAGCTTTTTCACTAGGCTTGTAGGCCAAGTCTTCTTCTCCAAGACCCTCGGAAGCCCAATAATAGCGAAAACCTAATCCATCAACCATCCTCGCAACCACATTAGTTGTGGTGTATTCTGTGGGAGCATCTGGAATTTGATAATAATAGTCTTCTGTATTTGGCTCTTGGGCATTAGCAAAAGGAATAAAATAGAAACTTAATAAAAAGATGGTTAAGTGTTTCATAAAATTGAACTTGTAAATGAAATGCAATATTAACTCAATTACCTTTCGAAACAATGAACTACCCCGCAGCAAGCTGACGGGGTATCAATTAGGAGTTTACTACGTAAACAAAGTTGTTTCCGATGCAAGCATCGGGGAATTAAACCACTTATGATTAAAAATAGCTATTTACCAAACCTTTTGAGAATACCAATTGAGCCCATGGGTGAATTAAAATTATCTACTTCTGAGAGAGAATGATACCTAAGGTATCCAAGATTGATATCTCCAAACCATCCTTTTTTCCCAATTGCAATTTCTACTCCTACCCCAACAGAAAAGTTTAGATAATCTAACTCTTCCTTCCGCTCACCATTATTAGAGTCCTGATAGGTATTGGCAGTATATCCATAGCCACTAAAAGCCTGAATATAAGTTTTCGAAATATCGCCTTGTAAAAGCACATACCTTGAGGTGAAATTTAATCCCATTGAATTTGACTTGAAAGAGGAATAGTCAGACTTATAATTATAAAAATACCCAAAAGGCATTAAGCCAATTTGCCATTTTTTATTCAGGTGTCGATTTAGGTAAGTGGCAAATGTAGAGCCACTTTGAATTAAAGGTGTATAACTAACTCCAACTGACCACTTTCCTTGTGTTTGGCCGAAAGAGAAAGAAGACAAGCTAATAAATAGAACTACAAGTAACTTTTTCATAGATACAAGTTAAGGGTTAATTTTATAACAAGCAATTATGTTTTAACATCTACATATGGTT
>CAZZML010000423.1:0-3331 GCA_964654735.1 uncultured Roseivirgaceae bacterium
AATCTATTACATGTAGTTAGCTGAGTAGTAACCAAAGTTCCTTGCGGATTTAAGGTAATAGCTTTTTTGTATTTGTAACTAAAGGCACAAAGCAGGACTGTAGAAATTTATATGGTGTAAACCAAAATATGATTCTCGAATTGTTCGTATTTCATCTCACTATTGGTAACAATATTATTCACTTTAAGTTCACTGCTAATGCTTCCATTTTGTTGAATGGTATCCAATTCATACAGAAATATATGCTCTCTGAAAATGAGCGATTTTCTCCCATAAAGTTTATAAATAGCTTCTTTGGCTCCCCAGCCAATGGCTATGGCATCAAGGCTTCCACTCGCTAAATCCAGCTCTCGTTGGGTTAAAAATTTAGGAGCAAGACGTAATAGTTTTTCTTTTTTTTCTTCAATATCTACCCCGCAAGAAGCATTTCGGTGAACCAAAACAGCCACATAAGGCTTTGCATGCGAAATAGATATTTGTAGGCTAGAATTTTTAATATGAGGTTTATTAAGAGAATCGCTCCAAACCCCATCGCAAGAACCCTCTAGTTCTTTGGCAATACTCCATCCAAGGTAGCGGCTGCAAAGCCACTCTTTCCTTCGCTGCTCCACTTTAATTTCTTCTAGCTTTTCAGGGCTGGCAGAAAATTTATCCTTGTCATCAATAAAATAATCCTCTTCTTCTGTAAGATGCCACACTGCAAGCACAAAATTTTTATCAATTATTTTCTTAAACAATGGCATACATTCCAAAGTTGGATTATTTTTAACTGACAACCTGAGTTCGGCCTAAGGAATACTGTCAGCTTTAAGCGAAAATTTCATAAGCAACTCAAATTTATGCAGGACTAACGAGTTAATTCAAATAAATTTGAGGAAGTTTAGGAAAGTTTCGCTAAAGCCCATAGGGAAAATATCTAGCAGGCAATCTTTTAGAAATAAAAATCTCGCCTACTACCTTGTTTTCTGACAGCGGTTCTTAGCCTGAATAATTCATGAATGGTTGGCAATTGGAATGCGTAATAGATTATTCATGAATTATTCAGGTTAGGTCGAACTCAGATTATCACACAATAATCAGTATTATTTTATGCTGCAACTACACTCATATTTCGAAGGGCACGGAAGTGCAATTACCTCACTTACAAAAGGAGATAGTGAGCAATCCTTTTATTCGGCAGGTTCAGAAGGACTAATAGTGCGTTGGAATTTGACCAAACCCAACGAAGGAGAGGTGCTTATAAAGTTACGTGGACTTATTGCAACCATTAAATATGACCCTGCTTCAAATACTTTGTATGCGGCCGTTAATCATAAAGGCTTATTTATTATTAATGCCAAATCTAGGGTAATACTAGAAACGGTAGAGATTCCTGCAACCTCCTTTGGTAAAATAGATGTGTCCAAAAATCATATTATTATATCTACTCAAATAGGAGAGGTGATTCTTATTGACAAAAAAATGTTAGCTATAAAAGAACGAATAGAGTCGGGGCTTAAGGAGCCTCCAAGCTTTATTACCTATGATGATAACCTTTGGTATTCTACCAACCAGGGAATAAAACAGTTAGCAATTAATAACAAGGCAGCAAAAAGGTTAAATATTGAAGACATACCCTCTTCTTTAAAACTTTACCAAAATAAGTTGATTTTTGCCTCCTGCAAAGGTCTGTTTGTTTGGAACATAGCAAAAAGAAAATTGGAAATTGAAACTGTGTGGAAGGATGATGTAGAAATTAAAGAGATGTGCATTAATTCAGCTAAGTTAAGCGTTCTTACTTTATCTAAACCTAATGTGATTACAAGCTATAAAATAGAAAAAAAGAAAATTATAAAGCTTAATTCCGCACAAATTGAACACAATGGTGGAATAAACGACATACTTTGGATTGAAAATTATAAATTTGTAATAACTGCAGGCACGAACAAGAAAATTGGTATATGGCAGGTTAACTAGAACTCATCTAAATAATGAAAATTACCCCACTAGAGATACGGAAGAAGACTTTCGAGAAACAAATTCGAGGATATGATAAGGAAGAGGTAAATGCATTTTTGCTTTCTCTATCGCACGAATGGGAAAATGCCCTTGATCAAATCAAAAATTTAGAATCTCAACTAAAAAAATCGGAGGTAGATGTTATTAAGTTAAGAGAAGTGGAGGCTTCACTCTATAAAACTTTAAAAACCGCAGAAGACACAGGTGCCAATATGATTGATCAGGCAAAAAAGACGGCAGAACTTCATTTAAAGGAAACCCAGATGAATGCAGATGGCTTATTAAATGAATCGAAATCGAGAGCCCGAAATATTATAGATGATGCCGAGCTTAAATCAAGACAGATTCTAGATGGAATGGATAATGAGCTAAAGGAACTTGCTCGTGTATATAGTATGCTGGAAAATCACCGAGATGATATATTAAATGAGTTGACCAATTTGTCAACTATCACCCTCCAACGCGTTCAAAAAGTGAGCGATAACCTCAAGCATTTCGATATTGAAAAGCGGTTAGCCGAAATTCGAGCACATTCATTTGGTATAGATGAAAAGCCTAAAAACGATCGTCCTCCTGTAATTGAATCAACACCTGCATTTGAAAAAACAGAACCGGTTGAAGACTTAATTGAAGAGGCCGATGAGGAAGCAAATTCTGAAGTTGAGTCTAAAAGAGGTTCTTTTTTTGATGAACTAGACTAATGGCAATAATTTCTTTAGAAGGCCTTGAGTTTTTTGCTTACCATGGCGTTCACGATTTTGAAAAAGAACAAGGTAATAGCTTTATTGTTGATGTAGAAGTAGATGTAGATGTGTCAAAAGCAGAGCAGACCGATGAATTATCTGGCACCATCGACTACGAAAAATTATTTTATATAGTATCTGCTGAGATGGAAATTCGTTCTAAACTTTTAGAACATGTTTCTTCACGTATATGCAACTCTATCTTTAAACACTGGGAGCAAATACAGCATGTAAAAGTTCGGATTGGTAAGTTAAACCCTCCTATTGGAGCCGTTTGTAAAATGAGTAGTGTAACGGTAAGAAGACAGAGGTAAGAGCGTAGCCAGTCTAGGTTGTCGGCTTGTCAAATCTAAATCCTGAAGCTTCTTCTCCTTCTTCATAGTCTAATGTAATATCAATTAAGTGGAGCATCTCTTTTTTATTAATGAGAACTTCAATCCCTTCAAATTGAAAAGAATCATCTCCCGATTTTTTTTCATCAAACCCTAGCATAAACGAAATAGTCCCACATGTGGCAGCACTATTAGTGCCTACCCTTAATCCATAACTTTGCGGTACCGACTTTTTAGCCATTATCATTTTTATTTGTT
>CAZZML010000424.1:0-3305 GCA_964654735.1 uncultured Roseivirgaceae bacterium
GATGTTGCGGGTCCATCGAAAGCCACAATAATATCTATATCACTGTCTTCTCTAGCTTCATTTCGCACTGTTGAACCAAATAAAGCTAAGCGTGTTATGCCAAAGCGTTTTATTAGCTCTGGTTTTAAGTTTGTTAAAATTACTAATGCTTGTTGTCTAGTCATACTTAACTCTCAAAAAGCTGACCAATATCAATCTCATCCGCCTTAGCTGAAATCAAACGAATATTTAATGTTACTTTTGCTTGTTTTTCTTGGATAGTTGTATTTGTAAAACTAGAAAGTGAAACTCCAAATACTTTTTCAATTCTCTTCATATAAGAAATACTTAAGACATCTGGGGCAACAATATCGTATTTTCTATTACTCCCATTTCGGACAATATCATTAAAATGTTCATCAGCACTATTAAATGAATAGCCAACGACTACAACTTTATCAGCTTCATGAATTAATTTAGCCGCAGTATTCCACACTTGAATGTATTTATGAGATAAAACAGGCTTTAACTTTAATGGAGGAATTAACGAAGGTATAACATGCCTATTATCCGTAAAATCATCATGATTTAGCTCAATATTTTGAGCTATTTCTGTACTAATAAACTCTTCAACATTACGGCTATTTACATTTTCTATTGGAAGTAATTGCCTTGTATCCATACGCACATATTCATTTAGCCCTCCATGAAAATAGACTGTATTTTCAAAGTCATTAGCTTCCAAAAAAGTAGTGTAATTTAAAGTAATAGCAGATATTCCTGATGGTAAATTAGAATAAAAAGGCAAATTACCATCAGAAAATTTGCCGAGAACTTCTCTTTGTTTATGGACAAGGTATCCCCAAAGGCACCATGAAATATAAATGTAATTGCTAACATCAGAAGACTTTTGATTATAAAAGCCAAGAAATTTCTGAATTAATAACTGCTCAATATCTAATAAATCTGATGCAATCGCATCTGCAATAGAATTACTTTTATCAGTTAAACTTTGCTTAAGCGTCAATTTTAAAATGGCTTTAAACGTATCCGATAGAGACATCTTATGAACTTCCACAACGAAATCACTTTCATTAAACTCATCTCCAAAAGCCTCTTTGATTAAATCATGTGTATCATCATCAATTTTACTGGATGCTTGAATTTCGGCTAATTTATTAAATAACCTAACAATAACCTCACCTTGCTTTTTAGCTTGGTCACTATCATCTAATGAACTTACTGCCGCCTGAACAAGCTCTACAGTTCGCCGTAACTCACTATCATCCCTAGAAGTTAGTGAGTTAATCGCCGTATTGATATATTTAGAAAAATCGAACCTGAGATTTGGGATGGCAGAACGAAGCGCCTTATCAAATTCACTTCCATCACCTTTTATAAACTGAGCAATTTCAGGTAGAAGTCTATTAGCTAATGGAAAGTCTATTCCAGCCGACTTATCTACACCAGCTCCTGTTATAAGCACATAATTTGCCATATTAATTCCTATTTACGATGATAATTTCCCAGAAAATGCTGAAGCTAAGATAGACTGTTTATTTTTTTCACTCATAACCAGCATATGATCGACCTGCTTTTCTACCCGAGTAATTGACTCCATTTTTTGATCAATAATTTTAATTATTTCTCTCTGTTCTTCAATGGGGGGTAATGTAAGACAAATTTTAATCATTCTTGTTAACCCTAAATCTTGATTTCCTACTCCATGAGTGAACTTTTGAGACTGAGCATAACAAAGAAGTGAATTAAGAGAGTGCTGAATAAAAAATGGTTCTATTAGCTTTGTATCAACTAATCTCAATACAGCAACATGAACCCAAACATTAAAATCAATATTATAAGTATTGACTCTGGCAATTCCTGTAGTCCCACCTTTAGTAAATAGAATATCATTTAACTCTGGTTTACATCTTTTTGACAACTCTTCATGTAATTTCAGTGTAATATATTTACACTTTTCAAAATCTACACCATGTGCCCTTACATTACCACCTGTAATAAATGGAATACCACTGTCAGCATATTTAGGACTGTAATGTGGGCCGTCTTTTACAAATGTAGTCAATTGACTTAATGTCACCCATTTCCAACTCTTTGGAATATCAGGTACATCATGTATATGTTCAAATTCTGGTTGTAGTGGTTCTTTATACCTCTCCTTCCACTTATCATTTTTAGGCTGCTTACCTTTCGCTTTAAATTGCTCTAGCTGTTGTTCTTCCCATTTTTGGCGGCGGGTTTTTAAAATGCGTTCCAGTAATTGTTCAGCAGACTCATAGGATGTGCTGACGATAGGAAGCGCATCTTGGGTTTGGGGAATTGATGCGCTTCGTGCCTCAGCACATCCTATAGCATTTTGTTGTGCTGCTCGCCATTCTTTAGTTAGCTCACCTGTTACAGCGGCTTTAAGAACCGATTGGCGGTATTGTTTTAGGCGTTGTTTGGCTGTGTTTAGGGCTGCTATCCCTGCGTCGATATGGGAGAAGAGTTGTTCTATTTTAGCTACTATTTGTTTTTGTTGTTCGGGAGGGGCAACAGGTATTGAAGTGGATTCAACCGCACCTTTACTCAACTCAACTTGGTTTGTGGAGCCTGACTGCATTGCTTCAATACTATTTTGAACAACTGGACTCATTATCCAATAATAAACATATTTTGGTTCAATATCTGTAGAAGGACGCACTATGGTTACATGACTATCAACTACAAGTTTTTCATCCTGTTTTAAATGAACAATCGTTGCTCTTCCGATAGTTCCTGTACCAGTACTATTCCAAAGTAAATCCCCTTCTTTCAGAAATCGCTTTTCTTCCCATTTTTCAAATTGCTCTGGATGAATATATTTGACATGTTCTTTGTCGATACCTTCCCAGCGCACACATTTTTGATTAACAACAGGTAACCCACTAAATTCTGTATATTTCGGTGACTTTCCCCTTTGTATATAAGAAGATATATCTTTAAGAGTTGACTCTACCCAACCTTCATTTAATTGGTTTGGTTCTAAAATACTACTCATGCAATCAAATACCCATTCAATTCCTGAATAATCCCATCCAGTTCATTACCAAATAATTCTTTGGCTTTTAATAAACCTCCGTCCTGATTAAACGGTGTGTATTCAAAATCTTCTACAGTCATTTCGGCATTTTGGCCTATTTGGTCTTTTATTTTATTCAGCCATTGCAGTTGTTGAGGAGAAAACTTATTAGTTTTTTCACCCTCACCCCTGCCCTCTCCCCTAGGGAGAGCAATGGCATTCACTTAATATTCATTCCTATTCACTTAACAAAACCCAGTAATTT
>CAZZML010000425.1:0-3293 GCA_964654735.1 uncultured Roseivirgaceae bacterium
TCAATTAAAGTACTATTATAGCAACTATATTAGCAAAATGGTAAAGATGAGTTAAAATGGGTAGCCAATAGCAAAATGATATACAACTGGCTCTGTTCTTTGCTTATCATTAAATGGGGCATCGTAAAATCCTGAATTTAAAATAAATCTACTACCTAGGGGGCGAGCAGGGTCAACTAATTTAAAAGCGGCATCGAACCTAATTAGTAAAAAAGAAAAATCGAATCGTAACCCAAATCCACCTCCGAGTGCTATTTGTCGAATAAAGGTATCAAACTTAAACTGTGATCCTGGTCTTGTAGGTTCGTCTTCTAAGGTCCAAATATTTCCTGCATCTAAGAATACAGCTCCTTGTAAAATACCAATAATTTTTTGACGATACTCGAAACTAGTTTCGAGCAAAATTTCACCTTGTTGCTCAAATTGGTAGGTAACCTTTCCATCTTCATCAGTATGGTCATAAGCACCCGGGCCTAAACGCCTGGGTTTCCAGGCTCTTATACTTGTGCTACCTCCTCCAAAAAAGTATTTTTCATAAGGTAAAACCCCGTTTTCGCCATACGGAAAAGCAGCTCCTACTTTTATTTTATAGGCAAGTTTTCCTTTTTGCGATTTAGGTGTTACCTGCCTAAAATCGATTTGCGCTCTTAGGTAAGAATATAGTTGTAGAGTGTCGTTATTTATTATTTGAGAGGAAGTCCAAAGGTTATTAAATGTTCCTCCTGGTTCAATGGTTGCACCCAAATATCTGCCCATTCCACCTTGCCCGTAATAATTATTTACAGCAGTATAGGTTAAACTAAAACTCGAAACTAAGGCATCTTCAAACGAGTTGATAAGGTTATTTCCTAAACTATCTAATTCCTTTAATCTATTGAGGTAGTCGTCTGAAATAAAGGGAGTTCTAACAAGGTTAATGTCAATAAGTTTAAAAGTAAACTGCCTTTTTTTCGATATTCTCCACGAATATGAATTGGTTGCATTCAAAATAGTTCTTTTAAACTCTGGACGGTTATTATAGGTTATTCCTAATTTTACCAAAGTTTTTGGGTCGTGCAGTTTTAGTTTTAACTTAAGATCTTCGCTCAAGGGCAGAAAAAACTGAGGAAACGTAAGTCCAATGTTAACACCAGATTCTATATTAGAATATACATTATCCTGATCAGAAGCTGATGCTACACCCTCAACCCCTATTCGCCCGTCAATTTCAAAGATGCCTAGTTTTTTAAAAATATTACGCTTTTTTATGGAAGCACTTACAAAGGGGCCTGGTAAGCCATAGCTAGAAATACTCAAACCTGTTTCCGATGAAAATTGGTATCTAGAAAGTGGGCTGGTAAAAATATTTGCAATAAAATCGCCTCCAGTAGTATCGTATGATATATTAACAAATTTGAATACGTCCATATTGGCAAGCTCACTTTGTGTTAAAAGTGTATTCTCCTTACTATACATCATTCCGGGTTTAATAAATATTCTCCTATTAAGTACCTTTTTCGCATAATTAGGTTCAAAATATCGGTAAGTTATTCCTTTGTATTGGTCGGTAGTTCTATTAAGGCTCCTTATGTTTTGAGGAGAGGCATCTGTGGTAAAAACAATCGAATCAATAGTATAATATGAATGAGCCATTTTAGATGTGGGTAGCAATAATGATAGGTTGATTGCTAGCTTATGGTTTCCTAGGGTAGTGTCTATTTTATACTTTATGTATTGTTTGGTAAAATCGAAATAACCATTATTTTTTAAGTGGTTTTCAATCGAATTTCTTTCTTTAACTAACTTTTTTTGTTCATACCTTTCCCCTCTTATTAAAGTAGCAATGTAATTATGTTTAAGCAAAGAGTCAATGCGAGCGTCTTTTATATCTAAATAAATAGAGTCGATTAAGTATGGTTTATTAGTAGTGAGTTGATAACTAACATAGGCTCTATTTAGCACATACTTTACATTATAGTTTGAGTAACCATTAAACCACCCATTGGCCATTAGGTAATTATTAATATTTTTAACCGTTTTTTTTGTCTCACTGCTATCTAAATAAACGAGAGGCTCCCCCCACCTCATAAACAAATTCCCTTCTTCAAGGTATTTGCCCTGTTTCAATAGCTTTTTGTTTCTTTTTGCGTTAAGCGAAGTGATTTTACTTGGTTTATTTTCTACTTTGCTAACCTTAGTATCAAACTTAAGGTTTATGGCCTCTTTTTTTGTTTCATATTTAGATGAATCAAACTTTTTTAAACCAGCATTGTAAATGGCAGCATAATAAAAAATAGGTAAGCCTAATAACCGTCTATTTTTCTTTTGGGTAAGTTGTTTAATTAATTCTTCCTTGTTTACATGTTTTGGTGCAACTGTTTTTTGTTTATAAAGAACATATTTGCCTTCTTTGAACTGTTTTGTTCCTGCACAGCCATTTAGTAAGGCTATTAGTAGTATGAGTAAAGAAAATTTATAAAAATTCAAACGGTTAGTAGTAGAGGTCTTCAATATGTTATCAAAATCAAAAATCAAATATATTAAGTCCTTACATGTAAAAAAACATAGAACAGCCGAGAATGTCTTTCTTGTTGAGGGCTCAAAATCTGTGCTTGAATTTATTTGTAGCAAATTTACAACAGATGTAGTTTACGGAACGGAAATGTTTTGGAAACAAAACAAAAACTTATTGAATGAGCATAAGGTAGAATTTGAAATGACTACGGAAAAGGAGTTATTACTGGCAGGCACGCTTAACTCTAATAATGGAGCACTTGGGTTAGTTAAAATTCCGCAGTACCCAAAATTACCTCTTAACACTACCAACTGGATAATTATTTTGGATGGTATTAATGATCCGGGAAACCTTGGTACAATAATTCGGGTAGCTGATTGGTATGGAATTGATAGAGTAATTATTTCCGAGAACTCCGTTGATATGTATAACCCTAAAGTGGTAAACACCACTAAAGGCTCTTTAGCAAAAGTTCGTGTAGAGTATGGGAATATACGTCAACTACTGTCAGGTTTTGAAGGAGTTATTATTGGAGCTGATATGAAAGGAGAAGATATTCATTCCTTAAAAACTAAAAGTGGAGGTGTTTTAGTAATGGGAAGCGAATCGCATGGAATTTCAGAGAATTTAAAAAAGTTTATAACCAATCAAATCACAATTCCTCGAATAGGAGAGGCCGAATCGTTAAATGTGGCTGTGGCAACAGCCATTATTTGCGATAACTTGATTGGAAGGACAGAGTGATTTTTACCTAGATTGAGCGATTCTCTGAAGCGATAAGCCTGCCTGATTTGGCAGA
>CAZZML010000426.1:0-3288 GCA_964654735.1 uncultured Roseivirgaceae bacterium
TTCTGTGATTTTCCCATAAGTCTCAGGTCGTCTATCTCTATAAAATTGCCAAGTAGAACGCACCTCATCTATAAGGTCTAAATCAAATTCAGCAACTAATAATTCATCATTTTCACGAGAAGCTTCCGCAAATATTTGTCCACGAGGGTCTACAAAATACGATTGTCCATAAAATTTACCTAGATTCCAAGGTTTCTCTTCTCCTACACGATTGATACAGCCCATAAAATAGCCATTTGCAGCAGCATGTGCAGGTTGCTCTAATTTCCAGAGATATTCACTTAACCCTGCAACGGTAGCAGATGGGTTATAGACTATTTCAGCACCATTTAAACCCAACACTCTAGCTCCATCAGGAAAATGTCTATCATAACAGATATATACACCAATTTTAGCATACTTGGTTTGAAAAACAGGATAGCCTAAATTACCCGGTTTAAAGAAATATTTTTCCCAAAAACCTGTGGTATGTGGAATATGATTTTTACGATATTTACCTAAGTATTTCCCATCGGCATCAATCACTGCAGCGGTGTTGTATAATACTCCCGCTTGCTCTTTTTCATAGATAGGAACAACTAGCACCATATCATATTTCTTGGCGTAAGCTTGCATTTTTTCTATGGTTGGTCCTGGTACGGCTTCCGCGGAAGCATACCATTTATTATCTTGACCTGGACAGAAATAAGGGGTATTAAAAATTTCCTGAAGGCATAAAATTTGAACTCCTTGTTTTCCTGCATCTTCAATATACGGAATGTGTTTATCATACATGGCATCCATTATTTCTTGGATGGTTCCCTCACCTTCTGTCATTGGAAGACTCATTTGTATCAATCCTGATTTTACTTTTCTTGGCATTTTCTTACTGTTTATTTGTTGATGAGTTTAATCGTTTATTTGATGTCATTGCGAAGGAGGTACGACTGTGGCAATCTCTTTATTAATAGTGAGACAGCCACATTCTGAATACTCAGAATTCGCAGTGACGTTTATTTAGTCAGGGCTTCACATTTTAAGTGAAACCCCAACTCTAGTTTATTTATATCACAGTTTTCGAGGTTTTCCCTCTTTTAATAAATTGACCATGACCAGCTTTTAATTTACATTCCTCATTTTCAATGGCAATTTGCCCTCGTAGGATAACAGTTTCTGTTTTTCCTATTACTTTTCGACCTTCATAAGCTGAATAATCACAATTCATATGATGTGTTTTAACAGAAATAGTATGTTCTTTTTTAGGATTAAAAACCACCAAATCAGCATCGCTTCCGATGGCAATAGTTCCTTTTCTAGGATACATTCCGAAAATTTTTGCTGCATTTGTTGAGGTCAATTCTACATATTTTGTCAATGATATTTTATTTTGGTGAACTCCTTCTGAATATAAAAATTCCATGCGATGTTCAATGGCTGGATGGCCATTCGGAATTTTAGAAAAATCATCTTTTCCCATTAATTTTTGTTCCCAATTAAAAGGACAATGATCTGTGCCAACTACTTGTATCAATCCTTGATTGATACCTGACCATAATGCTTTTTGGTCTTTCTTTTCCCGCAAAGGAGGACTCATTACCCATTTAGCACCTTCAAAATCTTTTTCGTATAAAGAAGCATCTAACATGAGGTACTGTGTACAGGTTTCTACAAATATTTTTTGATTGCGTTGCGTAGATTTTCGAACTGCGTTTAACGCACCTTCACAAGTCATATGCACAATATATCCAGGGCAATCGGTATAATGTAGCATATCAGTAAATCTTGCAGAAGCTTCTGCTTCGGTAACTTCGGGTTGCGACAAATAATGATAAATAGGCGCCATGTTTCCCTTAGCTTTATTTTTTGCAATCAAAGAATCTATCATATCGCCATTGGTAGCATGTACGGTTACTAAACCTCCATGTTCTTTTACCACTTTCATGAGTTGTACCATTTGCCCGTCATCAATCATCAATGCGCCTTTATAGGCCATAAAAGTTTTGAACGAAGAAATTCCCTCCTCCTCAATCATTTGTACTACTTCTTTGGCAACCTCATCGTTAAAATCGGTTACTGCCATATGATACGAATAATCTCCAATAGCTTTTCCCTGTGATTTTTGCTGCCATGTTTTTAAGGCATTGTGTAGCGAATCGCCTTGTGTTTGTAAAATAAAGTCAATCACCATGGTTGTTCCACCATGCAATGCAGCACGAGTTCCAGTTTCATAATCATCACTAGAATAGGTACCCATAAAAGGCATATCTAAATGGACGTGGGGGTCTATTCCTCCTGGGAAAACCAATTTATCAGTGGCATCAATAACTTTTTCAGCTTTATAATCTAGATTTTTACCGATAGCAACTATCTTTTCACCTTCGGTATATACGTCGGCAATATAGTTTTCAGATGCTGTTATTATGTGACCATTTTTTATTAGTATAGACATACGTTTTGTGTAAAAATTAAAATTACAAATTTTTTAGTTTATATTTAATTACGAAGCCTTCTTTATTTGTTGTTGCATCAAAGAATAATAGAGTATAAATGAAATGATAAACCCTGAAAACCATGAAACGGCATATAATCCACTCATAGCAGGAATCCATTTTCCACCAATGGCAATAAAAGCACCTATAATCAATGAAATAATTGCAGCTTTGTTATAACCTGAACCTCCAAAGGAATAAATTCCATTCTCTTTATATAAGTCTGCAAGTTGGATTTCTTTTTTTTGAATTAAATAATAATCACATACTAAAATGGCTAAAACGGGACCTAAAATGGCACTTACATCTATTAGTAACCCTTGAATTTCGTTTAATAATAGCCAAGGAAAGATAAGTATTCCAATGATTCCTGTAATAATTCCTCCTGTTCTAAAGCTTATTTTTTTAGGAAACAAATTAGAGAATGCATTTGCTGGAGCAATCACATTTGCTGCAATATTTGTGCTCAATGTAGCAATAATCATAAATAGTTGAGCAATTACAACAACCCAAACATTATCAAATTTTGCTAATAATGCTATTGGATCCCAAGGAGCATCATTTGCAATAAGGATATCATCAAAATTTATTATGGCAGCATAGGTTACAAAAATGCCAACAAAGGAATAGAGCATCATGGTACCCGGTAAGCCAATAAATTGACCTTGTACTTGTGCTTTTTGTGATGACGAATATCTTGTAATGTCTGCAATACTTAAAGACATTGTTGCCCAAAAACCGAGCATTGCTGTCAACCAAATTAAATATTTCCAAATTTTATCTTGAAACGAACCTTTATCTGTTCGTAAAGAAACATCGA
>CAZZML010000427.1:0-3287 GCA_964654735.1 uncultured Roseivirgaceae bacterium
AACATAATACACTCACTTACAGCTAGTTACAGCCTTAGCCTGACGGCTATGGTGTCCGCACGAACCAAATAAAGATAAAAATTGAGTTAATAGAACATAAATTTGCTTGCAGATGATAAGTATAAAAATGTAATAATCAATTCATTAGAACACTTAAGCAAAACAGGTAAGTTAGATGTATTTGCATTTGTTGTAATGCCAAATCATATTCATTTAATTTGGCGCATAAACGAGCATAATGGCAAGGAAACCACACAAGGTTCATTTTTAAAATACACAGCTCATAAGTTTAAGAAAATGCTAAAGGATGAAGGCAATGATAAGTTGGCTAACTACGCAGTAAATGCAGCTAATAAAAAATATGAATTTTGGCAAAGAGATTCCTTGGCCATTCATTTATATGATCAGGATATAGCCTATCAAAAGCTAGACTATATTCATGCCAATCCGGTAGCAGACCATTGGCAATTAGTTAGTAATTATTGTTCGTATAAATTTTCAACAGCTAAATTATATGAAATGGGTATTAATGAATTTAAGTTTGTTAAAGATTTGCGAAATGAGTTTTGAACTTACGTAAATGGTTCGTGTAGCCTGCCCGCCCCTTTTTGGCGGGGACACGAACCATGGCGGGGAAAAGGTTTACAAACCATAAGATTAATAAAGGCACAAGTTACTCTACGCTTTGCTGATAAACTTGTGCCAGAGAAGAAATGAAACTGAATTATAATGTATTAGAAATGACAGTGTTTCGTGATGACACGAACCACGGCAATAGGATTATTTAAAAAGAAGAAAGTACAATACTTAGTGCCTGTAAGAAAACAGACGATTTTTACAAAATGAAATTTTGTTGTGTTTTCTTAGAGGCACTACTTAGGAAGGTGCGGAATTACTTTTGCTCATAACGGAGTGTCTTATTTTATTGATCCAGAAATGCTTGATGGTAAAGATCATGACTTAGTGGTTTATAAAAAATCAGTGCGAATAAAAGACGGTGCAGAAATGATATCTAACTCGATAAAAAACGAGGTTTTATCCTCCTTACTCGATTACTTGAAAGACAAGGAACGCTTACGAGTTGATTTAGCTTAATCAAGAAGGAAGTGAAAGACATGAAGCTAACTTTAAAAGTCCATTTTATTACTCCGACACCATTTTAAGCAGTTCGATGAGTTCTTTATCACTCAGGGTTTCCTTGTCAGCTTTATCGTAAATAGCGAGCAAGAATACGGTATTTTCAGTTACTACAATATTAGTAATTACTCTGGCACCACCAGACTTACCCTTGCCTTTTGAAGAAATAGCCAGACGTATTTTGAAGCAATTTTTGCCAATGGATGTTCCTTGATCTGGCTTATCAGATAGATCGTCCAGTAAGGTAGCAAAATCATTTTTGAGAGATGGGTATTTTTTAGCCAACCGTTTTAACTGCCTATCAAACGGAGGTATGGAAAAAACACTATAACTCATCGAGCAACTCTCTTGCAGGACGTGCTTTTATTTTACCTTCCCGAACGAGTTTAAGGTTTTCTACAGCTTCTTTAATGTCTTCCATTAATACAGCTTTTTCGTTAGATAAGGGTTTTGCTTTCACGAAAGAGAAATTTTTAAGCATTTCCATGAAGAAAGCAGCCTTATCATCTTTAACGTCTAATAGTAATCGCATAATCAATCGTATTTTAAGAACCGTAAGCCGTACGAGCCTGTGAATTCCTGATGTAGGTATCAATAATATCAAATAATTTGCCTCTAGTTGATTCATCCATTCTTTGGATACCCTCTAACCGTTTAACCACCCCTTACACCTCCTCAGAGTCACTCATAGAGGACTCTGAGTAAAGATAAAAAAGAAACTCATTAAACTGAAATAATTATGAAAACGTTATCTTTACCTATAAGAGCAAAGGCAATAAAAATGGAAAAAGTAATAGATAAAGAATTGATTAGTCATTTACTTATGCTAGAATCAAATCAGCAGGAAACGGTTCTTGCTTATATAAAGAACCTATTAACAAATGAGCAAATGAATTTTAGAGCTGAAGCTTCAGAACAAGCTATAGCCTCTGGTAAAGTAAAATCTTTTAATCAATTTAATACAGACTTCGAAAATTGGAAAGTACAGAAAAGAGCAGGTACGAAGTAATTATTACTGACCCTGCAAGAAATAAGTTTTTACGAAGTTCTGGAATATTTATACGATAATTATCCCCTTGACAGAGCAGAACAAATTGCTAATGAACTAAGGGATACAGCAAGAGAATTACCTCATCCTTGGTTCGTGTCCGCACGAAACAACTAAAGCTAAAAAAATGAACCAATAAAATATAAAAGCGATTAAAGTTCTGATGAAGATAACTTTTAATGTATTAGAAATGAATGTGTTTCGTGGCGACACGAACCACGGCAATGGATTAATTTGACTACGTGTTACTCTGATTTGCCCTGCCTGGCGGCAGGATAACAAATCAAATATCTGCCTAAGTAGGTTATCAAATGTTATTCGTAATTTAGTCCTACGGACATATAGTTCGAGCGTTATATGTCATTAAAGAAAAAACGCAATTAAATAATAAAAATTATGAAAAAATTGCTTTTACTATCATTTATCATCCTTTTTGGATTAAAATCATTTGCTCAAGAAACAGGAAATGATAGTTACACAATTCAACGATTGCTAATTTACAATCAAAAAGGAGAAATATTATTGGAAAAAAATGATTTCGGATGGATGACACCTGCGTTAAGGCATAATTCTAAAGCAACTATTAAAGATGGACTTATGGATTTGGCTTCTGAATTTGATTTAAAAATATCGAGCCCCAAAATATCAGGAATTTTTATGTTTATGGCTGACTATAAACCGATTTCTCAATTTAGACAACACTACAGTTGTAATATTGTTGATGGACAACTGAAAGTGCCTGAAAACAAAAAAGATGCTCAATGGTTTTCAATAAGTAAAGCAATTGAAATGATGTCGCTACCTGATACAAAAGCACCTTTTGTTATAAGAGATATGACTCAACAACTACTGTATTATCCTGAAATAATTTGGGGCGGAACTTTTCTTTTAAGTAAAAAAGACGGAAAAATATCATATAAAACTACTGAAAATTTTTATCCTTTGAGATGAAAAACACCATAGAACAATGTATAAAAATAATAGCGGTTTTAGTGCCTGCCTGAGGCAGACAGGCTAAATTCAAAGTTAGTCTCTCTTGCAAAAGTAAGTGCAAACTTGAAAGTTTATCACTTTCTACTACCCCACTTGCCATATACTTACC
>CAZZML010000428.1:0-3287 GCA_964654735.1 uncultured Roseivirgaceae bacterium
GGTGAGAGGCTTGTGCTAGGCTCTTTTAGCACAAACGAACACCGCGGAAAAACGTCCGAGTTGATTGCTTTTGTTATGTGTTGATTTCAATAATCATCATCAATTGTAATCTTGTGCTTTCTTATAAACTGACCAGAGCACATAGCTTTGGCAAAGAGACACACCCATACAAAGTCACACCTAAAACAAGCGTGGTTACACTCAACGTAAATGAAAGAGGCATTTTGTCACGAAAAAACTTAAAGTTCTTCTGCTCATCAATCCAATCTATCTGGTGCTGCCAAAAAAACTTGTAATGTGCATACCAATCGCTAAACATAATCTGTTTGCTAATACACTGGGGGTAGTATCTAGATTCTATATCTCTAAGATTTTCTTCAAAAGAATCAAGATTATCTACTTTAGAATCCTTTACGTTATGGTACAACCTGTTAAGTTCATTAAATAACTGCGTAAGTATAATGCCAGATTTTTCGTAATCATCCTTCTTTGAGCCATAAAACGAAATGTACAACCCAATGATTCCAACTACTGTAAAAGATGCAGATATGAACTTAGTCGACAGCCCATCAAACGCTAGAGAATAAATACCAAATGCCATTGCAAAGAAGCTTATAGCCCCCGGAGATTTATCAACAATATCAAACGTCGCGAAATGCTTCTTTGCCCCAAACCCAACATTATAGGCCGTTTCTGCAATGCTCTTTTGCAAATCACCTTTGTTCATTTGCTATCTCATTCGATTGGTACATCTATCAACCCCCTGGCCACAACCGTTCCATTTTTTATAGCGAAACATTCTACTATGTGACCACCTTTAAAATTGGTGGACTCCTTTCTTCTCTCATAGCCCTGATCTGGGACTATTTGCCCCCTAATACAGTCTCTTCTTTCCGCCACTTGACCTCTATTAAGGACTTTCCATTCAAGGCTGTACGGCTTAGGCACATCTATGTGTGAGACCGTAAATAGCAACTTTTTATTTGCGAGTAAGGGTATACGCCGTGAAAGCATTTTAGAGAGATAATTCTCTCTAAAACCATTCTGTGAAACTTCACACTCAAGTTCTATAGAGTATCTTACGTCTAGGGGGTATAAATCCTCAATAAACTGCTCGGTACTAGCTCTTGCTGAAGACTCTTCTGATTTCGCCAGTTTTGCAGGGAAAGGCCGCCCGTATACCTTTTTCCATTTTTCGTTTTCATTAGCTTGGCCTGTAGCTTCTATTGCCTTGATACAAAGACTATGCGCTTTTTTTGCTTTTCTTTGAAATTTACTTTTAACATTTATTCGCTGCCCACTTCCTAATGCAGCATAGTAGTCCTTAGATGGCTCTTCCATTAGATACTTAAAGAAATCTCTACTCATATAGTCGTAATAAAGATAGCTTTTATCGTCATACTCATCAGTCGATTTTAGGAAGTTGTGAGCAAGAGTATCTATCAAAAGCCCTCCTATACCCACACCATGTTTATTCTTCCAAGCCCTTGCCATCTTACAGAGACGCCTAAGATTATTGTTCTTTTGGGCATCAAACTCTTTCATAGCACTAATCTCTTCCCGAGGCTTAGTGATTTTCCAACTGCCACCATTGTAGGTATCTGAGTACTTGAACTCCCCACCATTCTGCTCAAAAACAGGTTGAACTTCTACATGGAAATTTTTGTAAAGGACTCGAACGACCAGCCGATCAACACTAACATCGGTTTTAGGATACCTATCTTTGATGGCATCTTTCGTATCAGATAGAAGCTCTGATTGTTTCCCATCTTTGTATTCATCCCATTTTGATTTGGGCATTATATAAAGCATATCGAGGTCAGATACGCCTTTTATCGCAGTCCAACGACCATACGAACCTACTTGAAGGCTATTTGCTGTTTTTGATTCTGTATCTCGAAATTTTTTGTTAAGACAGGCCGTAATTTCTTCATATCGAAGGCTTATTTGTTCAGCATTGTCTATTGCTAAATTACCAACAAAATCTTTGAACATATCAGATACTGACAACACCGACCTCCTTATCTATATCGTAGCTGTAATTTAGCAACAAATCCCCAGAAACACATAACGCCTTAATCAGCCGGACTTTAAGTGAAGCCATTTTTTGTGTTAAAAGGAGCTTGCGACTAACACAAAAAATGGCTTCACTTAAAGTATCGGCTGCATTAAATTGTTATGCGATTTAATCGTGACAATTTGCACTAAATCACATCAGTATCTGTCGCGTAACCCGACAGTTGACGATGCACTCATCCGTTACCATTGGATGGAACTATTGTGTTCCAAACAGCTTTCCAAACATTAGCCTTTTTCAAAAAAGTATACAATTCATGACCTGACTCTTTTCGAATTTTTCCATCACTCTCAAATTCAACATCAAATTTATAGCTGGCTACAGCCGTTTTATCCCAAATATTTACGACATACTCAGAACCTTTATAATTTTTGATATTAGTATGAATCGAGAAGTCTTCATAATGCTTTACGCAATCGCTCTTTCCCTTTATCCCATTTTGAAACCCTGGCCCTTGTATTACCATATCGCTATGGAAATACTTCTCTAATTCTTTCGGGCGACCTTGTGTCCATGATTTGTTTATGTTTTTGAGCACATTTTCGATTTCTTTCTTAGCTTCGCTGCATGAACTCATTTTTGACATTTTATCCATTTAATGATGGGGTCTATGACCTTTTTGCGTTGAGTGACCACCCACATACCCTCTCAATGTGCCATATAATTTTGTTTGATGCCTGGTTAGAACGGCCTTTTGCTCAATATGAGCCATCAGATGCACCTCTCTCAATTTTGATTTAATTTCCGCAGATTCGCTTAAGACTATCTTCAAAACTTGTGGACTAACAGTATCCTTAGAGAACAGCTTTTCAATCTCTTCTTCTTTTTTAACCAGTAGCTGACCGTATGCGATTGCCTTACTCTCCATTGCTTTATATATTCTTTTTGTTTCTTTGATTTGAGGTTTTGATAAAGATAATTCCTGAAATAATTCGAGCACGTGTTTCGGGCCGGGAAAACTATTTAGTTCAGCGGATTTCGCTAACCCCATTCCTTTTCCTGTAAGGTACCCATCAATTTCATCTTGTGATAGTGCCTTAATCTTTCTTTGTTCTTGCTCTGAATAATTCGAGTCTGGTACCGCTACAGCGACACTAGATAATCCAAATATTAAAAGTACACTTAACGGTAATTTCATGCTATTTCTCCTTTAGGCATAACGAGGCTGTAGAAAAACCCTCATCGAAAAATTTGTTGTAATTTTAATCAA
>CAZZML010000429.1:0-3280 GCA_964654735.1 uncultured Roseivirgaceae bacterium
TAATTTAGTGAAAGAAGCATTTGCATAAAGTAATGAAATGTCGGTTAGAAATATACTATTACTAACATTTCCAAAACCAACACCGGGGTACACTTCCAAAACAAAGTTTTCGTGGAACGGCAAAAAGTACCCAAAAGCACCTTCTACATAATTTAAGCGAGCCCCAGCTCCATAACTGGCCAAACTAGTCATACTCATATAATTAACCTGCCCGGCCCAATTATCAAAAAATGAATATGCCGTTTGCAGTTCGAATGTAGATGAAATGTAGGTGCTATTATTTGAAACTGCAGACCCTAGTCCCAAACCAAATTCTCCTTGCCCTTGTTCTGTAAACATAGGCACATTTTGCGAATTTGGCGCATAGAATATAGTAGAGCAACCCACTAGCAAAAATAAAAATATCCCTATACTTATATTCTTCATATTAATACTCTAAGATATTCCTTTTTTAATAACGGGCAAATTTTATAACGCTCGCCTTTGGTGTCTTCAAATAGAGCCTCAAGCACTTCATATACATTATGAATGCCCCATTTACCAGCCCATTCAAACGGCCCCATTGGGTAGTTAGTGCCAAGTTTCATTCCAAGGTCAATGTCTTCTTTGGTAGCCGTTCCTTCCATTACGGTATAAAAGGCTTCATTAATAATCATAGCAATAATACGAGGTGTCACCATCCCCACTCGGTCATCTACAACTTCATTGGCTAAACCAAGTTCATTCATTAAGCTTTCTAGATAACCTCTATCACCTCCATTATACATCGAAACCTCTAAAATATCTCGTTCAATAAAGGTAGGATGCCCATTAAAACCAAATAGTTTGCATTTTATTTCTGATTGATAAACGATTTGTTCTGCCAAGCTAAAGGTAACGGCATTCAAAAAAACCGTCATCTCAGGGTAGTTTACATATTGTTCTAGTGCTTCTGAATTTTCTTCAGTGCTAAAATCAAAAACAACATCGGCTTTTTCTAAATGAGACTCTGACAAGAATCCAGAAAACAACAACGTGTGATCTCCCTTTACCTTAGACTTTATAAGACCCGCTTGGTCTTTCGATCCAACAATAGTTATGTTCATCTGTTTTTAATTTAAATGCAACGCTCCTACAGAATCATTGACTAATTTTGCCAAAAATACAATAATTCGTTATGGATAAGAAAATCATACATACTAGTAAAGCACCTGCTGCAATAGGCCCTTACAGTCAAGCCGTGGCCTCTAATGGAATGTTATATGTTTCTGGCCAAATTCCTTTCGTGCCTGAAACAATGGAGTTGGTGTCTTCAGGAATTAAAGATGAAACTAATCGGGTGATGAAAAACTTGGAGGCTATTTTAGAAGAAGCTGGAATTAACTTTAGCAACGTAGTTAAATGCTCCATTTTTGTAGCAGATATGGGTGATTTTGCAACTATCAACGAAGTATATGGAAGCTACTTTGGAGAGAATCCTCCTGCACGAGAAACAGTAGAAGTGAGTACGCTCCCGAAAAATGTTAATGTGGAGATTTCTTGTATTGCAACGTTAGCTTAAACATAACCAAGTTATTGCGAACGTAGTGAAGCAACCTAACAACGAACAGATTGCTTCACTACGTTCGCAATGATGTAAAATTTAATTCAATGATTAGAGTTCGATTTGCTCCAAGCCCAACAGGTGGGCTACATATTGGAGGCGTACGTACCGCCTTATATAACTACCTTTTTGCCAAAAAACATGGGGGTAAATTCATTCTGCGTATAGAAGATACCGACCAAAAACGTAAGGTAGAAGGAGCCGAAGAGTACATCATAGAAGCTTTAGAATGGTGTGGAATTGCACCAGATGAAAGCCCGGCCAAGGGGAATTTTGGGTCATATCGCCAGTCCGAAAGGCTCGACTTATACAAACAGTATGCCCAGCAGCTTTTGGATGCAGGCTTAGCGTATTATGCTTTTGATACTCCTGAGGAATTAGAAGCTATGCGTACTAAATTACAAGAAGCAAAGGCTGCCAATCAACAGTACAGTTCTATTAATAGAATGGAAATGCGAAACTCTCTTACACTAGAGAAAGCCGAAGTAGAAGAACTCTTAAAGTCCGGGAAACCGCATGTAATCCGAATTAAGGTAGAAGGTGGTAAAACAATTGAAGTAAATGATATAATCCGTGGTAAAGTTGTGGTTAATACTAACACCATGGACGATAAGATTGTGATGAAATCTGATGGTTTTCCTACCTACCATTTGGCCAATATTGTAGATGACCATTTAATGGAAATTACACACGTAATTCGTGGCGAAGAATGGCTCCCTTCTGCACCATTGCATGTACTCCTCTATCAGTATTTTGGATGGGATGTTCCAGCATTTGCCCATTTACCCTTACTGCTTAAGCCAGAAGGTAGTGGTAAACTAAGTAAGCGAGATGCAGATAAACATGGGTTTCCCATTTTTCCTTTAAATTATACCGATGCTAAAACTGGCGATATAGCAGAAGGATTTAAAGAAAAAGGCTACCTGCCGGAAACGATGGTTAACTTTTTAGCTCTACTTGGTTGGAACCCTGGCACAGAACAGGAGATTTTTTCTTTAGGAGAATTAAGTAAAGCTTTTGAATTGGAGCGTATTAGTAAAGCCGGGGCAAAATTCGATATTCAAAAAGCCAACTGGCTTAATCAGCATTATTTAAGAAGTACTCCGCATAAAGAACTTGCTGAATATATAATTAATAAATCATTAGAGGCAGGTTTTGCTTGTTCAAGTGAAAAAGCTATTGCCATTGTGGAGTTACTCATAGAGCGGAGTACTTTTATTCAAGACTTATGGAACAATGGTCAATACTTTTTTGTTAGCCCTAAAGAGTATGATGCTAAAACCATTAAGAAAAAATGGAAGGAAGATACCGTTCAGGCACTAGAATTATTCGTTACCAACATTAAAGAATTGGAGCGTCCAACGGCCGAAATGTTTAAAGAACAGTTTGAAAAAACTGTAAACGAATTAGAGCTTGGTTTTGGAAAAGTTATGCCTGGTTTGCGGTTGGCATTAACCGGCCAAGGAGGAGGGCCAGATTTAATGGGTATATTAGCAGTACTTGGAGTAGAAGAATCAATCAATCGCATTGAAACGGCCATTAAAAATATTGCGTTATGAGCAAACAAAAAAAAGAAGTTCCCAAAGTACATAAAGACCTAGAAGGCTTTGATATTAAAATTGATAAGTTTGGAGAAATTAAAGGCAACCTAGACATTGATAAGATTAATGCTTTTTTAGATAAAAACCTGGAGGATAA
>CAZZML010000430.1:0-3276 GCA_964654735.1 uncultured Roseivirgaceae bacterium
GCATAGGTTGAATTATTTTGCTACAAGTATATGAAAAAAGTGACTAGAGTTTATTGAAGTGAGCTAGAGTTTGGAGTGTCTAAAGTATTTGAAGTGGCTAGAGTTTGGAGTAACAAAATAAAACCAATGCGTCATTGCCCAGTGTAAGACTGGGCAATCTCGTGAGGCTGCCGCCTCACATTCGATTGCTGTTCGGTTGGCCAACCGAAAGAGATTGTCTGGTCTTACACCAGACAATGACGATATGATGAGAAGTAGAGGCTAACAAAAAAAACGCTATTCCCAAAATGCCCGTACCACCACTTTCAACTCCGCCAGCATCATAGATGTTGCTCCCCACACATGATGGCCATCAAAATCGAAATAAGGAGCTGTTAAAAACACACCCTGTTTAACCTCAATTCTTTTTTCCTTAATCAAATTTGCATTTAGTAATTGTTCTATAGATACTTCCAATACGTTAGCTACTTCATGCTCATCTAACTTAAATTTTGGCGGGCTATTTAAATACCCGATAACAGGGCGCACATTAAAATTGCTTACAATAATAAAAAGGTCGGTTAACCTGCCCAGTACGTTAATTAATCCGCTTTGCACCCCAATCTCTTCTTCGGTTTCACGTAATGCTGTAGCTTCAATAGATGCATCAGTTGGCTCCACCTTACCCCCCGGAAAACTTATTTGCCCTGAATGCACACCATCATACGTATGCCGCTGTATAAGCGGAAAGTAGATTTTACCTTTTTTTTTATAAAGTAAAATTAAAACAGCCCCTTCGTTCGCTCCTTTTTTAATATCAATAGCAAATCGATCTTGCAGCCAATTTGCCTTGGGCATCATTCGTTTTTGAGCAGTTTTACCCGGTAATGGTAGTTTTAATTGTTGCTTTAATTTTGTAACAAGAGGAAACATATTGGAATTAAAAAAACTTTATTTTACTTTTAGCGAAAATTCGCATTATGCAAATATCTGCTCAAAACGTACGATTTATTTTCGGGCTCAAATTAAAACAGCTTAGAGCAGAAAACAACTATTCGCTCTCACAATTATCAGCCATAACCAATATTTCTAAATCGTACCTTAACGAAATTGAGAAAGGAAAGAAATATCCGAAGCCTGAAAAAATAGGGTTTCTTGCCAAAGCCCTAAACACCAGTTACGACAATTTGGTTTCGCTTCAATTGGGCAAGCAGTTGGCTCCTATATCGGCATTGGTTAAATCGGATATATTAAATGAGCTTCCATTAGATTTTTTTGGGCTCACTGCCAATGACCTCTTGGTCATATTAGCAAGTGCTCCTATTCAATTTAGTGCATTTGTAGATGCCATTATTCGAATTGGACGAGAGCACGATTTTAAAGTGGAAAGCCTCTATTTTTCAGTACTCCGATCCTTTCAGGAAATGAATAATAACTATTTCTCTGAGCTAGAACATGAAGCAAAAAAACTAAGAAAAGAATTGCAACTAGATGCACACCTAACTCATATTGAAGAAAAACTAATCACGCTATTAGAAACAGAATATGAGTACCACATTAATTTAGACGGATTTAAAAACAAACCTAAACTAGCTAATTTAAGATATTTGCTGGTTTCAAATCCGTCTCCTACACTACTCATCAACAAAAAACTTAGTTCTACACAAATTACGTTTATACTAAGCAGAGAAATTTGTTTTAACCTCTTAAAAGTTAAAAAACGACCCCATACCTCTTCTTGGATTGAAACTAAATCGTTTGAACACGTTCTCAACAATTTTAGATCGTATTATATGGCCAGTGCCTTATTACTAGACGAGCGTTCGTTTACAAAAGGCTTGGTTGATTTTACTAAAAAACCAGTCTTTAACCCTAACGAAGTGGTTGAGTTAATAAAAAACACCCATGTAAGCTCAGAAGTGTTTATGCTACGCATTACTAATTTGGTGCCTAGGTATTTCAGGTATTCGAATCTATTTTTTACAAGGTATAACCATTCCATTAACGACAACACCTTTACCTTAAGTAAGGCTCTGAACGGTGCCGGATTATCACAAAGCCATTCAAATCATTTAGAGGATAAAGCTTGTCAACGCTGGGTAGCCATTGAAACTTTGTTGAGACTGAAAAAAATGCAACAAAAGAAAAAGAATCAGGTCTTTTGCTCCATATACAAAGTAAAATTTGAGACTAGTGATGATCAATATTTAGTCATTTCTATGACCCATGCAATTACACCAGGCAATAATTTAAACTGCACTATTTCGGTAGGCTTTTTAATGGATGATAGGTTTATGGCACAAACTAAGTTTGCCCACGACCCTGCCATAAAAAAGCATACTGTAACTTACGAGTGGTTAAAAAACCAAACCAATGTATATGATGGTATTTCTAACACACCCATTTTAGCCCGTGAGCAGGAGTTAATTAAGCTTAGAAAAGAGATAAGCAAGTCCTTATAATACCTTATTTAGAATTTGATGGAATTCTAATCTCTTTTATTGGCTAGTTCAGCCTTGAGATGTATCTTTGACACCACACAAATTTCACATAATTAAGCCTATATCATGAGTTGGATTATCAACACGTTGACCAGTACCATAGGACGTAAAGTCATAATGGCACTCACTGGGCTTTTCCTCATTTTATTTTTAGCAGTGCATCTGGCAGGTAACTTACAGTTACTCTACAATGATGGGGGAGAAGCATTTAATATTTACTCACAGCTAATGGCTCACAACCCGTTTATTCAGTTGGTGTCTAAGGGTAATTTTTTCTTTATTTTCCTGCATATTTTTGTCTCCGTTACGCTTTATATACGAAATAAAAAGGCCAGACCAATCGGTTATAAAGTTTCTGTCGGAAACTCAAATAGCACCTGGTCATCGCGTAGTATGACGTTGCTAGGTACTTTTATTATGATGTTTATCTTTTTACATCTTTACGGGTACTGGTATCAACTTAAGTTTGTTGGAGAACCTGTTATCAAAATGATTACTATTGATGGGGTTAGTATGCATAATGCCTATGCATTGGTTGCTGAATCATATCAAATACCAGGCGTGGTTATATTTTACATAGTCGCAATGATTGTATTAGGCTTTCATTTATGGCACGGGTTTGCAAGTGCATTTCAATCACTTGGGCTAAACCACCCAAAGTACAACGGCATTATTAGTGGTTTAGGTAAACTATATGCAATTATAGTTCCTTCACTTTTTGCTCTTATTCCTATTTACATGTACCTAAATAACGCTGGATAATTATGGCATTAGAATCTAAGATTCCTGAAGGCCC
>CAZZML010000431.1:0-3265 GCA_964654735.1 uncultured Roseivirgaceae bacterium
TAAACATAATACACTCACTTACAGCTAGTTACAGCCTTAGCCTGACGGCTATGCTCAATGGGCAAGCCCATATTATCTATTTTGATAACTTGCCTTACGTAGTCAGAGGGTGACTTACTTACCAAATTGAAGTAAGTCACCCTCTGACTTTTGGAAAAGTAGTAGAATTGGGCTCGGTAGAGCCCAGAGATTATCGAGTCTTACCTGCCCTCCGTACAACTTCGGGAGGCGGGCGCTCGATAATGACGGTGTTGTTGGGTGTTAGTTATATGATAGGTTATAAGAAATGAACTAAGAATTTAACCACAAAAAATCTATTGAGTTTATAGGTTGTTGTGTTTTCGTGCTTTATTTTGAACCTACTATCTATTTCCTTTTTTCTTAATTTTATCAAGTATTTTTATAAGATCATTGATATTTGAAGACGGATTATCATATAAATTCAAACCTTTTGCTCTTTTACAGGCATCAGAACTTTTTTGATTCAATTTTTCTCTCAATTTTTTATCTATTATTCCTTTTTTATAATTGTTATGGTTACGATTGATAAGTTCCCTGATACAATCATCTGTTGTGATGTTAGCTCTTTGATTTTTGTAATGTAGCAGAAACCATAATTCTATTGAAGGGTTGGATGCTAACAAAGTAACTGATTTTATTCCCTTCAAGCGTTCTATAACATTAGGAATATCAGCGTCATACATCAAAAAATCAATATCTTTTTTGTGAGTAGGTTTGCCCCTCTTGTAGCTTTTAATAAAACGCTCGTCAATACTGTTACCTACAACCTTTGGAACAATTTCTATTGGTACACGATATTTTGAACGTAAAAACCGGATATAAGCATCTTCGGTTTTTCCTTCACAGAAAACCCAAAAGTGAGGTTTAATCTTTTTTGCCTTTGACGCCTTCCGTCTTCTACCCATTAATAATTAATTTAAGATTTTCCAACGAGTCGTTTACAAATGGGATAGCGTCAAAACGTCCTTGTAGATAAGCTTTCTCCAAATCCATTGTATCTCTAAAATCACTGTAATCAAAAAGAGAATACAAATCAGAAGAAGCATCTTCTTTTTTGTTTACAAAATAGATTTGGTCTTTTCGAAATTTTTTAAGATCTAAGAATTTAGTATTATGGGTAGCGCAAATTAGTTGTGCTTTGTCTCCTGCCCTAAAAAGATTAAAAATATACTCAATAATATCGGTATGTAAGCTTTCGCCAATTTCATCAATCAATAATATTTTATTGTTTTTTACAATATCCAAAATACTCAGCATTATAAAAAACAACTTTATTGTTCCTGTCGATTCTTCGGTAAAGAAATCGAATGGCTTATTTGGGGCAGATTTGTGAAATGTTGTTATTTTTAAATGCTCTTGTATTATATCTTCTACTGAAATAGTTAAATCATTAAGGTTGGCATTAAAATTTTTTCCTTGGCTTTTTATTTTACGTATTTTAATATCAACAATATCACTATCCGCAACTCTTAATGCCTCTAAAAGTTGTTGTTTGTATGAGCCGAAGAGATTTTCTATTTGAGGGGCATTAAATCCTAAATAGCCTAGTACAAAGGTGCTGTCAAAGTAATTGAAAATTTCTTTGGCAATATCTCTGTCCATTTGGCTAGCTCGCGAAATGTAGAGTGTTTTGTCTGAGGTGTTTTCAGCTACATCTAGTGGACGCTTTATTATAGAACCAAACGAATATTTCTCTTTTTTTGTTTTGCCTAACCGTTCGTTTCTAGTAAATATTTTAGAAATCCTACCCTTGGGGTAGTAATACAAACTTTCAGTTACTATACAATTTTGCATCAAGGAAAAAGCATATTCGTACTCAACGTTGTTACATATAAATCTGATAAAATAGTTACTTGGCTTCTTTTCAAAGTTTCCAAATTTAAATTTCTTGAAGTTAAACAATATATTCTCGTTGTGATTATGAGAATTTAATATCATCATATTACAAAAGCGAATAGCTTTTATTATATTACTTTTGCCGGAGGCATTTGCACCATAGATTGCCACACTTTTTAGTACATCTGTTTTGTTGCTCTCAAAGATATTGTCACTAAGTGCTTTTGCATTTTTCGACTTGATGTTGGCAGCTCTTAGTTCCAATACTACTTCATCTTTTATTGAAAAAAAATTAGCTAAACGAATTTCCAAAGTCATTTTAATGGTCTTTTTTGTAAATTATTTGCAATATTAACGATTAAAATTAAACTAAAAAGATTTAATTCAGCAATTATTAACCTTATAAATTGTATTCTTAGTACTAGATTGACTAGGGTTGTCTTATACAATATATACATCTAGCCCTCTCATCTAGCTATGATACTATATTTTCTCTGTTATTATAAAATCTGAATGGCAGACCTTTTTCTTAGCTCATTAGGATTATTTACGTACTTTGACTTGCTTGCATGAAGCACAATAAGTTGATAAACAAACAATTGTATTTATTCAAATAGTAATGCCCCAAAATTATGAATGTCATGAAAGCTGCTGTCTATTTTTTTCCACGACCAGTACATCCCTTTTTTGTTTACGTAATCCATTCGGTACATATTAGCTTTCCATACCGTGCCAGATTTAGGAGGCATTTGCCCTATTGGTAAAAGCAATGAGAACGGAATAAAAAATTCGGCTGTCCAGCTTTTAATGCTTGCCCCGCTTTTTTTGCTTCCTCCCTGCACTGCGGTTTGGTGTAAGATTGCCCTGTCGTCTTCGTAAAACCATGGTTGCCACCTATGCCGTTGCCCTTCTATATTCATCACCATCAAGGGCAGCTCATAATTAAGTGGAGATAATTCATACTCAAAATATACTTCTTTTGTTGTATCAGGCCACAGAAAAACCTCCACCACATCTTCTTTCCACAAGTGTTTGTTATCGGCTAAAATAGAGGCATCTAAACTTGTGTCTTCGCTGTAGAATAAAAAATATATGCCTTTTTTAGAATAAAGCACTTTAAACTTTGTTTCCCTGAGTGCACCCAACTGTTTTCGCTGTGCTATGTTAATCCACTGCGTGCCTTCCCAATTGCCGGTTTTCCCATCACCAGTTAATTCAAAATCTGTTGTTTTTTTTACTGTAACAGGGCTGCCATCCATTGATTTTTCCTGTGCCAGACCAATCGAGCTAAAAAAGGTTAAAAAAATAAGTAGTGTTGCGCTTAATTTCATTTTATGTTTGTTTTAGCCTGAATAATTCATGAATAATCTATTACGCATTCCAATTGCCAACCATTCAAGCACTTGCC
>CAZZML010000432.1:0-3231 GCA_964654735.1 uncultured Roseivirgaceae bacterium
GCCCCGTGCGGATCCGCATGCGGGGTGTTGTGGGGGCTGGGGGAGAGAACCCCCCCGCTACCCGATTAGTTGCCGGTTTGGCGTAATACTTTCTTTCGCCTCTTTAAATTTCTCCATAGCCTTGTGTTAACATATTTGAACGATTGTGGCGGGGTTGCTCCAATACCTGCTTTGTCTAACGGGAAAGGATTCTTTAGTATGCTGACATCTTTAACAAGTAGTCCTAACCCTGTTTCTTGTTGACTGTAATATTTATTGAAAAAATCTATTGTTGTGCCTGATATCTGTTCAAATTTAGTCCACAATTTGCTTGGTGTATCTTCAATAACTTCTTTGATGCTAAAATAACCAACAATTTTTTGTACAGGTGCTGTCACATATAAAACTACATAATTAACTGTTTTGGGGATATTTACTTTTCTGAACTCAACTTTTTTTTCTCCACTAAATATTGCATTTGCATACTCTGGGTGTATTGAGATTAATATTACATTACTATTTGTTTCTTTAGCCATTCTATACTTTCCGGAGATATTTGGGTTATTGATTGTGGTTGTCCGTTTACAATACCATGCTTCCTTAATGTTCGCAGTTGGATTGCTTGATCTAAAGGCTTAACCAGCCTAAATTTCACTGCTAACACTGGCTTTGTGCACAATTCCTGTATAGTTGAGAATGTGTAAACCGTTCTACTCCCGACATATTGTGCAATTTCATTTGCTTTATCTGACCAAAATGTATCTTCAGCAATACCTATACAGGTTACAGCTTGTGTATCTTGGGAGCGGTAAAACAAAATATTGTCTCCTCTTTTTATTTTTCTAGATAATGAGTGAGATAAATAGGCTTTTCGAATGCTATTTCCACATGGCAGAATTTCTGGGAACAACAATAATTGTTTATTTATTTCTGGAAACAATATGTCATGAAAGTGTGGCTTAATTGGGATTATAAATGTTGAATTGCCATTAAATGATGTGACCCTTGGCCCGAATTTTAAATGAAAATCAAAGGGTGACAGAGTGTCTATTTCTGATGAGTTGAATTTTAGGCTTTTGCAGAAGGCAAGTTCTTCCCCTGAGTTAGAGTTGTTTATTTTGTAAAACCCAAAATCTTTCGCAAACTCTATTAAATGCCCTTGTTTTGCATATGTTGTAAAATATGCATATTCGTACTTATTAAGGGCTAAATACTCAAATATTGCTTTAAGTAATAATTCCCCTAATTTATTTCCACCTGCATCAGTGGATACTTTGAATGTACAAATTTTTAAGATTTTACCTTTAGTGCCATTTGGTAAAACATCTTCTCTTTTTATTATAGCAATGGCAGATATGTTTTCCCTGTCAGATGATGTGGCAATGTAAGCTCGTCGTTGTTCTCTTTTGCACTTTACTAGCCATTGATCAAATCCTCCATAGTCATCTCGAAGTGAATTGAAAATTGAATCCTCTGTGTTGATTTCATAGATGAACTTATTTTTTATTGTGGGAGGAGGGGATGGCGTTGTATCAAAGAAGTCTTTAATTAATACAACAGCATCAGCAAGCAACAAAACTCGTGACTCCAAATTAAGTCTTTTTGCTTTTTTGTGTATACCAATATCTTCTGTAACCAAATAGTCAATTAGTTCCCCTTTTAAAGAAGCTAAAAGATTATTGTCTACCCAGCTATTTGTTCCATTTTGTGGTGCGCCAATAACTTCCGAGTCTAATATTGATACTGTAGGAGGAGATTCTAATAATTGATATTTGTGAATTAAAGTCTTTCGAAGCTCTTTTCTTTCTTCGTTTTTGTCTCTTTTGATGTCTTTTAAGATATCTGGATGAACAAAAAGTGTACTTTTAGATTTATGTGCCAAATTATGAAATTTTATGGCGAGATCGGTATTAACTTCTAGATCCATTTTTCCAGTAGGCTCAAGCGGAATAATGATATTTGTATCAAGAAGAAAGTTCATTTATTGATGTTTTATGCTCTCTATGTTCATTTTATTTTGCAACTAACGCCTATGCTCAGTTGACGGGCAATACAGAGAGCAGCGAAGCGAAACGACGTATTAACTGGTCAACTGCAGCTACTTCTCAACTTTCTGGATTGCGCAACAGGTTGAGTTGTCGTTGAAAACCGCAATTATACGATGAATCGGTCGGTTTCATGCATCTCGAAATTATAACATTTTTTGATGAATGATCTGTACTTTATGAAAGTACAATCGGCAATTAATCGGCAACTTAGTAGCCGTTTAGAATGGATATTCAGTTAGATAAGCCAAGTCAGAAAGTTGAGCTACTTGTTAGCACTTTTTTGGTGAGCCACATACTCATCGAGTAATTGCCGAATTATTTTTTGATACTGCATGTGATGCTTTTTTGCAGTGTCTTTAAAATAAGCAACACTCTCCGAACTAAGAGAAATAGTGACTTTCGTGTTTTGTTGTTTGAGTGCAAGCTCTTCAGGTGATGGTAGAAAATCAGGTATTAACTTTAAATCACCGATTGGCTCGTTACTATATTGAATTGTTTTGCTCATAGATCTTTTTACCTTTGCGCCAATAACCTGCACCAAATATACGGATGCAACCAGATCGATAAGTAAACCGAACAGTGAGAATACCGCTACCTTGCTCGTTTAAGCCAAAACAATAATATCGTTTTTCGTTTTGGCTGTGCTCTAGGTCTTCGGCAATAACACGGTTTGCATCCAGGACAGCATATTGCGCTTCATTGAATGTAACTCCATGTTTTAGTTGGTTTTCCAGATTCTTTACATCATCCCATTCGAAGTCCTGTTCACTCATAGAATAAATATAGCACCGATATGGCTAAATAGCCATACTTTTGTTTTTATGGGTGCTAACGTTGCTAATCAGCCGCGCAGCTTTTTGCGTCGGCTGAATTTGCCTGGTTGGGCATTTTGTACTCTATCAGGCAGATAGTAATTCCTCCCACCTTTCCTTAAATATTCTCGTAATTAAAATGGTAGGCCTCTTGGCTCTAAGTAATTTATCGAAATAAAGTGTAACACTGCTCCAAGATTTAAAATTAACCAAAACCAAATAGGACAAAGTGCCCATCCCCATTTCCATCCAACTTTTTTGAAAAGCTTTAGTGTACAAAAAATGATTGTAAGGATTAAAAATATCGGTACGGCACCAATCAAAAATTGATTTTCAAACGAATATTCTCCGTATAATATCAAAACAGCAATCCATATTGGAGAAAACACCCA
>CAZZML010000433.1:0-3208 GCA_964654735.1 uncultured Roseivirgaceae bacterium
GCGCAACTATTGTTTGGTAAAGCTGATTTGTCGATGACTTTAAATGGGGCTTTGGCTGGTCTGGTTGCAATTACTGCCGAACCTTTGACACCAACGCCTTTGTTGGCAACAATTATTGGTGCGGTAGGGGGGATAATTGTTGTATTTTCAATTATTACCATTGACAAGTTGAAGATTGATGACCCAGTAGGTGCAACATCTGTGCATGGTATAGTGGGTATTTGGGGTTTATTGGCAGTCTGTATTACCAATGATGAGGCTACTCTTAAAGCTCAGTTAATAGGTATTGTGACTATTTTTACTTTTGTATTTATATCTAGTCTGATAGCCTGGTTTATCATCAAAATGGTGATGGGAATTCGAGTGAGCGAGGAAGATGAGTATCAGGGAGTAGATTACTCTGAGTGTGGTATGGAAGCTTACCCTGAGTTTACTGATTCGAGTAAAGGTTAAATGATGTAAAGACATTAGTCTTTTCTCTTTTTTTCTTAATTAAAAACGGGTGCATGATAATGCATCCGTTTTTTTTTTGCACTAAAAAGGTGTTTTTTACAAATATTTGCACTGATTTGGAATGAAGGAATTGTAAGTTTGTCAATTATTCATTATGATTGCAAAACCTCTTAGAGGTTCCTTAGTAACAATTCGACCAGGAATAATATGAAATTAATAACAGCAATAATAAAACCATTCAAACTGGATGATGTTAGAGAAGCTTTATCTGAAATTGGAGTTTCAGGTGTAACTGCAACAGAGGTTAAAGGATTTGGCCGTCAGAAAGGGCATACAGAATTGTATCGTGGAGCAGAATACGTTGTTGATTTTTTGCCTAAGGTAAAACTTGAAATAGCAGTGACCGAAGATATTGTTGAACAAGCGGTTGAAACAATCGTAAAGGCAGCAAATACAGGAAAGATTGGTGATGGAAAAATATTTGTTTCTAATCTTGAGCAAGTAATACGCATTAGAACAGGTGAGACAGGGGCGGAGGCTATTTAGGTCTTAGCTAAAATATCGTTAACAAATATTTGCTGTAAATATAATAATTGCTATGATTTTCTAGTTTTTTGGCTCCATAGCGGTATAAGTAAGAAAGATAAATAGTTTTGAAATGCAAGTGTTTTATGGCATTTTTGTGGAATTTAAACCATAGGTTAGACATTATATATTGTTAATAGCTTGTTCCTTATTAAATACAATCGTAGAGGAGCTTTTTATTGCATTCAGCTTAATGTTTTTGCCTTTAAAGATATTGGAAAAATGAATTATAAAAATAACAAAAAATTACTATTAAGTTTGTTATTGCTTTTACCTGGCATTGCAAATGCAGATGAATTAAATCAGGCAAATACCGCCTGGATATTAACTTCAACAGCGCTGGTTTTATTTATGACACTACCAGGCTTATCTTTATTCTATGCAGGATTAGTCAGAAGTAAAAATGCATTATCCGTGTTAATGCAGTGTTTTGCTATTACCTGTATTGTTTCGATTTTATGGCTGGCTGGTGTATACAGTTTTATTTTTACTGATGGCGGTGAATTACAAAAATTCATCGGTGGTGCAAGCAAAATTTTTATGCCAGATTTGGGAACAGATAGTTTAGTTGGAGATATACCAGAGACAGTATTCTTTATGTTTCAAATGACCTTTGCCATTATCACGCCAGCTTTGATTGTGGGTGGCTTTGCAGAAAGGATGAAGTTTTCAGCCATGCTTTGGTTTAGTACATTATGGCTAATTCTGGTTTATACGCCTGTGTGTCATTGGGTATGGGGTGGCGGCTGGCTGGCAGATATGGGTGTTATGGATTTTGCCGGTGGCATAGTTATTCATATCAATGCCGGGGTTGCCGCTTTAGTAACTGCTTTAGTATTAGGTAAAAGAAAAGGTTTTCCAACTACACCTATGCCTCCACATAATATGACCATGGTTGTTACAGGTGCAGGTATGTTATGGGTGGGTTGGTTTGGATTTAATGCAGGTAGCGCATTAGCCGCAGATGGTTCGGCCGGAATGGCAATGTTAGTAACGCATATTGGGGCAGCAGCTGGTTCCTTGACCTGGATGATCATTGAATGGATAAAGTTCGGCAAACCCAGTGTGTTAGGTATTGTCACCGGTATGGTGGCTGGTCTTGGAACGATTACGCCCGCTTCAGGTTTTGTTGGGCCCGCTGGAGCATTAGTGATTGGAGTTTGTGCTGGCACGGTTTGTTTTTTTGCAACGCAATATTTAAAACGATCTTTGAAAATTGATGATTCACTAGATGTATTTCCTGTTCACGGTGTTGGGGGGATTACAGGTTCCTTGTTAACCGGAGTTTTTGCGGCCAGTAGTTTGGGAGGCTTAGGGTTAGCAGAAGGGGTGTCGATTATTGATCAAGTTAGCGTTCAGGCTTTGGCTATTGTAGTAACTATAGCTTGGAGTGCTGGTTTCAGTTACTGTATTTTGAAAATAATTGATAAAGTCATTGGCTTACGTGTAACATCTGAGGAAGAAGTGCAAGGATTGGATATCGTTTTGCATGAGGAAACAGGCTATCATAATCTATAGTCTTGTCTTTTTATCAGTCTGCTGAGTTGTAGAAACAGAATCGTGTGAGATCGATCCAACCAGCCAAAAGAGTTAATTTAAACAGGTGTGGCTTGAAAATAACCTGCATTTAGTAAGCATGGTCAGAATAAAGAACAAGGCCCCCTGTTTTTATTATTATGCAGGTTTTTTGTTTGTCTTCATCGGTGTAGAAATAGTTACGTAGGCTAGCTATGCGCCTATTTTTACGCCTTGAATACGAACAAACTATTTCGCCAGCGTAGCGGTGTGCCCAACTTATTCCGTGCGCGTTCCTTAGTTAAAGGCAATTATAGTAAAACCCTCGCCTATAGTAACGATATGGGTAAAAACTATTGTAGTAAAAAGAGTCATTGAAGTGGTATGGATAATAGCCATCATCAATGGGTTGAAGTTTAGGCCACAGGTGAATGTGGTCAATATCCAATAAAGGTAGCGTTAAGTTTTTTTCTCCAATTTTCTGTGTTATTTTGCTTGCTAAAATACCTGTTACTGTGATTTCATTGCCTTCTTTATAGATGGCAGGATCTAAAAATTTAGTACTGTTAATAACAAAACGACCTTGAGACTCTCTTCCTGTTTGTGGTTTTCCATAGAAATTAAGAGGGTAAAACAATATTTGAGCCTGACTCTT
>CAZZML010000434.1:0-3195 GCA_964654735.1 uncultured Roseivirgaceae bacterium
AAAGAAAGAAATGTGCAATTTGATGAGCTTCTTTTAGTAGCTTCAGAGCGGTCTGTAGGCAAAAAAGTGAGTTTTAAGGATAAAGAGTACGTTATTATTAGTATGCAAGGTGCTATTAACGCAAAACCAGACATTGCCATTTTTTCGGCTGGAGGAGACACTTCGTTAAAGTTTGCACCTGAATTTGCTAAAGTAGGCACCTTTGTAATTGATAATTCTTCGGCATGGAGAATGAACCCTGATAATAAACTTATAGTACCAGAAATAAATGGCAATGAGCTAACCGAAAATGATAAGGTAATTGCTAACCCCAATTGCTCTACCATACAAATGGTGTTGGCTTTAGCGCCCTTACATCAGGCATATAAAGTTAAACGAGTGGTGGTTTCTACTTACCAATCGGTTACAGGTACAGGTAAAGCAGCGGTTGACCAAATGAATAATGAACGCCAAGGGGTTGAAGGAGATATGGTGTATCCATACCCGATTGATAAAAATGTGATTCCTCATATTGACATTTTTATGGAAAATGACTACACAAAGGAGGAAATGAAAATGGTGAACGAAACCAAAAAAATATTTGGAGATGACTCTGTTTTAGTTACAGCCACTGCTGTACGGTTGCCAGTTGTTGGGGGTCATGCAGAGTCGATTAATGTAGAGTTTGAAAAGGATTTTGATATTGCAACGGTAAAAGAATTGCTTTCAAACGCAGCTGGAATAATTGTGCAAGACAACCCTGCCAATAATGAGTACCCAATGCCACTATTCGCCCATGGTAAAGACGAAGTTTTTGTAGGTCGTATTCGTAGAGATGAAACCCAACCCAACACACTAAATATGTGGATCGTAGCCGACAACCTTCGTAAAGGAGCTGCTACAAATGCAGTTCAAATCGCAGAGTACTTATTAGCCAATGTAATGGTGCATGCTTAGCAAACTGCTACAGCCTCAAGTAATTAAATTTATACAACAGCAGGAAAAGAGAAATCTTAAGCCTGCTGATTTTGACCGGCTTTTGTTTAATAAGCTCAAACACCCGGATATTCCAATGGAATTAGCGGTAAATCAATTAAGAGCAAGAAAAAAGGCAAAAAACAAACTTCCTCAATGGTATAAAACGGAAGGCATAGTTTTTCCTCCACTGCTATCAATGGAGCAATGTTCTTCAGAGCTTGCAGCCAAATATAAGTCTAAGTTAATGCAAGGCGATTTAGCCGTTGATTTAACTGGAGGGGCTGGGGTCGATGCCTACTATCTTTCCAAAACATTTAAACGAGTTATTTATGTTGACCTTAATAAAGACCTAGCTGAAATAGCTACTCATAATTTTAAAACTTTGGGAGTAGAAAATATTGAGGTGGTTAATGGAAAGAGCGAGGAGTATATCTCGCAGTTTAGTGATAAAGTAGATTTAATTTATATCGACCCTGCTCGTAGAAACCAACACAAAAAGCTATTCCTTTTAGAGGATTGTTCGCCTAATATTCTTTTGCTTCAGAGTACTTTGCTTCTAAAATCGGATGTGCTTATGGTTAAAACCTCCCCAATGTTAGATATTACAAAGGGAGTTGCGCAGTTGCAAAATGTATCCGAAATAGAGGTGGTTGGAATAAAAAATGAGGTAAAAGAAGTCCTATTTATCCAAAATAGAAAACCTCAAAATAACGTAATAATAAAGGCCATTGATTTAGCAGCGGAAATATCGTTTTGCACCGAATGGAGTTCGAAGGAAAAAGCATCTATTTCTGGTGTTTCAACTTATTTATACGAACCCAATGCAACAATCTTTAAAACAGGTAAATTAGATAATCTGGCCAATCAGTTTAATGTTTTTAAGCTTAATAAAAATACAAATTTATTTACATCTGCTCATCTCGAGAAAGATTTTCCCGGAAGGGTATTTCACGTTAAGCATGTATTAAAGTACGAAAAAAAAGAGATAAAGGAAGTTTTAGCATCAAAGGAGGCAAATATTGCAGTCCGTAATTTCCCTGATACAGTTGACATTATGCGCAAAAAACTTGGCCTCAAATCTGGCGGTTCTACTTATTTGTTCGGTGTTCGAAACGCTCAAAACAGGGCTAAAATCATTGTATGTAGTAAAATTTAACTTAGGATAGTTCTACTTTTATAAGAAGTAGGGGTATTATTGCAAACTGTTACCTTTGAATTGCATTAACTATTTGTTAAAGAGGCTTGTAAACTCTTTATTTCTATTGATCTATGATTTACCTTTTATTCGTTGTCGGATTTGTTGTTTTAATTAAGGGAGCCGATTTATTGGTTGATGGAGCCTCTTCGATTGGAAAGCGACTGAACTTATCAAATATAGTAATTGGGCTTACAATTGTATCATTTGGCACCTCATTGCCCGAGCTACTTGTAAACTTAGTAGCAAGTTTTAGTGGAAGCTCGCAATTGGCTATTGGCAATGTGCTAGGCAGTAATGTAGCCAACATCTTGTTAATTTTGGGCATAACGGCTATGGTTAGGCCACTACCCCTTACGAAAAATACATATTTTAGCGAAATACCCTTTTCGTTAATTGCTACACTATTGGTAGGTTTCTTGGCTAATGCCACAATTTTTAATGAAGCAGACCCTGCAGATGGGCTTCTACTTTCACGATATGATGGTTTCGTTTTACTCTTCTTCTTTTTTATGTTTTTGGCCTATGTTTATGTAGTTGCCAGGCAAAACAAAGAGGAAATAGCTGATACGAATATTGTGATAATGTCCACAGGAAAATCTGTGATATATATTCTCATTGGTATGGTTGGTCTGTTTTTTGGGGGGCAATGGGTGGTTGATGGAGCTATACATTTAGCAACCATTTTTGGAATGAGCCAATCTTTTATTGGGTTAACCATTGTGGCTATTGGTACTTCATTACCTGAGCTAGTTACTTCTATAATTGCAGTACGCAAAAACAATACAGATATAGCTGTTGGCAATGCAATAGGATCCAATATTTTTAACCTATTATGGATACTAGGAATTAGTGCAGTTATAAAACCGTTAGGGTTTGAAGTGGTAAGTAACACAGACATTTTTATGATTATAATAGCCAGCACTATGCTTATTTTGGCAGTTATTGTGGGTAAACGAACGGTTATTAGTCGATGGGAAGGGCTTTGGTTTTTCTTGGCCTACACGGCCTATATGGTGTTCCTGTTTCTTAGAGGTTAGTTT
>CAZZML010000435.1:0-3180 GCA_964654735.1 uncultured Roseivirgaceae bacterium
CCCAGCGCGATCTACACTCTTTCTCTCCCCCTCGCCCTTCCGATTTAGATCAATAATCAAAATTCTAAAAATGTTAATTATGAAACTATATAATAAAATATTATTGATATGTGGATTAACAATTGTGTTAACAGCATGCTATGAAAAACCACCAGCACCTATTGATGGTTTAATTAAAGAGAGCTTAGGGACAGTGCCTGCTGCAGTAGATTTTACCTGGGTAGGAGATGAGCCGTTACCTGGAGGTCAAGTAAGTTTTACATTTAATTTCTGGTCAAATACAGATATTAGTGCTATAAATATGTATGAAATAGTGGGTGTTGATACTACATTGGTGCAAACAAACACTTTTGCAGAATCTGGATATTCGCAATTTTATAATACGGATACCATTGCATACACTTTCAATATTCCTATATCACTAGTTATGGATGATGACTTGGATTATATGGGTGAGGTTGTAAACACAAATGGAAACATAGCTGATCGAGGATTGGGTTTTACAGTTCAGTAGTTCTTAAATCTATAAAGGAGTCTACCAGAGTAATTAATGCTTTGGTAGTTTCCTTCTTTATGTAGTTGAAATATCAACTACCTTCTAAAGAAGTGTGTACTTGTTACTATTATCTCTGTGAAAAATAAAAATTCAGATGTTATTATTATAGGAGGTGGCATTATAGGGTTGGCCAGTGCCTATTATTTAGTCAAAGAAGGCAAGTCTGTTATTATTCTGGAAAAGGGTACTCCGGAAGAAGCAAGTTCGCATGCAAATTGCGGGTTGGTTTCCCCCAGCCATGCTATGCCATTAAATAGCCTCAACTTAATTTTTAAAGCACTAAAATGGCTGGTAAAAAAAGATTCGCCCTTTTATATAAAACCGCAATGGAATATCGGCTTTTGGTACTGGATGTTGGCTTTTGCTTTAAATGCCAGAGGAGGCATTACAGAAAAAAACAAAATAGGAAAAAACAATTTGCTTATGAGTTCCAGAGGTTTGTTTGATGAATTAATAAAAGAAAGCGGTATAAACTGCAATTGGTTAAACAAGGGTGTAATGTTTGCATTTCTTAGTAAAAAAGCATTTGACAACCACGGAAAACTTAATAAAAAGCTAGAAGATTTTAACAGCTCACTTAAAGCCACACCATTTATTGGAGATGAATTAAGAAAAAAAGAGCCGGCTTTTAATGCTCAGGTATATGGAGGTTGGCTTTACCCGATTGATGCTTATTTAAAGCCAGATGAGCTTATTATGGAATTAAAAAAGGTGTTGATTGCAAAAGGTGTTAAAATAATAGCACAGGCTGAAGTAAAAAGTTTTGAAAAAGGGACAAGCAGCATTTTAGGGGTAAAAACAGAAGTTGGCTATTTTACAGCAAATAAATATGTGTTGGCAGCCGGAGCCTGGACACCCGCCCTAACCGCTCAAGTTGGAATTAAACTTTCTGTTTTGCCTGGTAAAGGGTATAGTATTACCATGAAAAGCCCTTCTATATCACCCCAAATTCCTTGTTTACTGGTTGAAAAAAAAGTAGTGGCAACACCTTTTGAAAACAGCTACCGTTTAGGAGGCACTATGGAGTTCTCAGGATTTGATGATACAATAAATAGAAACAGAATTGATGCCTTAAAAAATGCCGCTAAATTATACCTTAAAAAACCTTATTCAACAGAAATTGAAAATGAATGGTTTGGTTACCGGCCAATGACTAGCAATGATTTGCCCATTATTGATTTTGTGCCTCAGTATAAAAACCTTATGGTTGCAACTGGGCATAATATGGTAGGCATTAGTATGGCAACCGGTACTGGTAAGCTTGTGGCAGAGCTTATTGCAGGTAAAAAACCTCATATCGACCCCTCTTATTATAAAATTAAAAGCAATATCAATTAAATATGAAATTGAAATTGCATACGTTCGATTTAAAATTAAAGCATACGTTTAAAATAGCACACGATGCCAGAGATGTTCAAAAAACGCTAATTGTTGAACTAAATAATGAAAAATATGTGGGTTATGGAGAAGCAACTGCCAGTCAGTATTATGGAAACTCCATTGAATCAATGGTAAAACTATTGGTTAATAATCAATCGCTTATTGAATCGTATGCAGGAGAAAAACCAGAAGCATTCTGGGAAAAAACCAATTTAGCACTTTCTAAAAATACATTTGCACAAAGTGCTGTGGATATTGCTGTACACGATTTGTATGGCAGATGTAAGCAAAAACCCCTTTACAATATTTGGGGTTTAGAGCTAAAAAACCTACCCTCGTCAAATTATACCATTGGAATAGATACCATTGAAAACATGGTAAAAAAAATGAATGAGCTTCCGTGGCCTAAATACAAAATTAAACTGGGTACCAGCGAAGATTTAGCAATTATTAAAGAATTGCGTAAATATACTAATGCTGTTTTTAGAGTAGATGCAAATTGTGCATGGGGAGTTGATGAAACCCTTAAAAATGCAAAAGAGTTAAAAAAATATAATGTTCAATTTATTGAGCAGCCTCTGCAGGCCGATGATTGGGAAGGGATGAAAACAGTATATAAAAACAGTGAATTGCCTGTTATAGCCGATGAAAGTTGTATTAGAGAGGACTCTGTACAAAAATGCAAAGGGCATTTTCATGGAATTAATATCAAGCTAATGAAATGTGGAGGACTGACACCTGCAAGGCGAATGATTAAACAAGCCAAAGAACTTGGTTTAAAAGTTATGGTAGGCTGTATGACAGAATCTTCTGTAGGAATATCTGCAATAGCACAACTATTACCCCTGTTAGATTATGTTGATATGGACGGCTCTATGTTATTAGAAAATGATATTGCTGACGGGCCTTCTTTACTGGACGGTAGGGTAGTTATGCCCAAAGGGCACGGGACAGGTGTTATTTTTTATGGTTAATGACGGGTTTTTTGTTTAGTTCTAGACGGCTGACGGCCAAATGACCGTCAGTGCGCCTCTCACACCACTCAGCACTTCGGCTTTGCTCAGTATAAACCAAGGCAGGTCTCGTACTGAGCGGTTCGATAATGATGTGGTTGCTTACCCAAGCAAATATGCCTCCTATACGATTCCTGTTCAGCCTGCCCCGTACTTGATACGGGGTCAGTATCGAGCTTTGTAGTCCTGCTTCCTTAGTGTCTGTTCAGAAATAAAGTGTACAGAATAGGC
>CAZZML010000436.1:0-3175 GCA_964654735.1 uncultured Roseivirgaceae bacterium
TCCAGAGTACGGGGGGTTTGTGTACTTATTGAATAATCAGCACTAAATTTTGGAGCACTGGAATATGCCCCTCGTTTGGTATTAATAATAATAACACCATTAGCTGCTCTGGAACCATAGATGGCTGCTGCAGAAGCATCTTTGAGTACACTTATGGACTCTATATCAGCACTATTAATATTCCCTAAAGGAGTACTTATGCCCTGGTCATCAAATGAATTTCCTAAATTACCTCCTTCTGATCCTCCCACGGGTATATTACTGTTGGGTACTACGGGTATTCCGTCTATTACATATAGTGGTTGGTTAGAGCCAAATAATGAGGTAGTACCTCTAATTCGAACCCTTGCTGCTGCACCAGGCAGCCCTGTGGCACTTGAAACATATACACCTGCTATCTGCCCTTGTAGTGCATTGTCTATATTTATGGTAGGTGCCTGATTGGTAATATTTTCAACTTTAACAACACCTACCGAGCCTGTAAGGTCTTCTTTTTTTACCGTTCCGTAACCAATTACCACTATTTCGCTAAGGGAGGCAATGTCGGTTTCCAGCTGGATGTCCAGAAACGGTTTATCTCCAATTTCAACTTCAAGGGTTTTATAACCAACAAAGCTAATAACCAATGTGGTTGAGCCATCAGGAACGTTTAAGCTAAATGCGCCCTCCATATCTGTACTTACTCCAATATTTTTTCCTTTTATTGCAACTGAAGCTCCTGGTAATGGGTCTCCGTTTTCATCGGTTACCTTGCCTTTTACAAGAACTTCTTTAATTAGTACGGTTACCTCACCTTTGGCAGGTGTTTTCGCAGCATTTTTGCTCCCTTGATAGCTATCGGGATTGTCGAGATATTGCTTTTGTAGTACAATTTGCTTTTTTAGTAATACAAAAGATATATCAGTATTTTGAAACATATCTTTCAAAATAGTTTCTACTTTCATGTTTTTAACTCTGATAGATATTTTCTTGTTTTCGTCAATATCTTCAGTTTTATAAAAGAAATTAAAATCAGTTTTCGATTCTATTTCTTCAAAAACTCTTAAGTAATTAACTTCTTTTAAATCCAGGCTAATTTTTTTGTTTTGAGAATAGCCTGAATTGGCTTGTGCCTGAAAAAGTATAACAGTTAAAAACAATATGGTAAATTTCATTTTTAGATAAAATTTTGGAATGATTCTATTCAACCATTCCGTATGGTCTGTTTTTTTCATAACTTTGTTCGGTTTTAAATTTGTTTATTTAGTTTTAAAATCAACCCGATAATTATCGGGTTAAGCGGGAGATGTAGCAGCATTTCCCGTTTTTTTGCTTTAAATTAATGGGTGGTTCCCGATGTTTCGGGGTCGTAGTTTTTATAATATCATAGGCATTTGGGTTTTTATTGTTTACTAATCACTATTTTTCTTCCCTCCATGCGGTACTCAAACTCCGTATTCTTTTTAAAGGTGTTGAGTATCTCAATAATGGTTTCGGTTTTAAAGGTTCCTGTATAGCGTACCTTATTAAGAGCAGCATAGTTATTTGTAATTTTTACATTATAATGACGCTCCATTTCTTTTACTATATTCTCGAAGCGGTCGTTAACAAAATAGAGTTTATCCTCTGTCCACGCAACGTGCTTTTTGATATTAACCTCCTGCACTGTAAACATTTCTTCTTTTAAAGAAGCTCGCTGCCCGGGTACAATAATGGTGCTTTCGTTTTTATTGTAAATTTTACCGGCTTTATATACTGCCACACTGCCTTCTACCAACGTAGCAGAAGTATTATTTTCGTTTTGATAGCTGCTTACATTAAACATGGTACCTAATACCTGTACATTCATTTCTTTAGTGTTTACAACAAAGGGGCTAATTTTATTTTCTGTAACTGAGAAATAAGCTTCTCCATCAAGAAATACTTCCCTCACTCCTTCACTACTAAATGCTTTAGGGTATTTAAGTTTTGTTCCGGAATTAAGAAATATATGAGTGCCATCTGATAATACCAGTTGGAATTTTTTTCCGTAAGGAACAACCAACTCATTATATATAATCTCCCCCTCTTTTTGGCTTTCCTGTTTATACGAAAGTTTATTAAATTGATGGTTAATTATTTCCTGCCCATCTTTATCAATAATTATCTTTGTTTGATTTTCATCCAACACCTGAATACTCCCATCTGCAAGTTGTAGGGTTATTTGGGGTAATAATTCAGGTTTATGGTTAAAAACAACTACATACAAACCGTATGAAAGTATCAATAGTCCTGCAAAAACAGCTGCGTACCTAAACCATTGTGGTAACTGACGTTTCCGAGGTGTTGGCAAAGAGTCTATTTTAGTTAGTACCTGATTAAAAGCTCTTGTTGTACTTACTTCAGCATTCGTAAAATCTAGCAGGTTATTGCCTTTAACATACCGCTTGAAAATTTTCTGATTTTCAGGCTCTTTCAGCCAAGTATAAAGCGATGTTTTTTCCTCATCGCTTATATTATTTGTTAAATATTTAGCTATTAATTCTTTCAAAGCGTTTTTTTTATTTCTACTGAGACGAAAAAAATGATAAAAACCCTTAACTATTTGTTTATTTTTTTTAACATTAAAAAATTTTATATCGCTTGGTGCTAACAAAAGGTATGGATAACAAGTTATTAGTTGTTGAATTAAAGAATGGAAACAGAGAGGCTTTTAGGTTATTTTTTGATGCCCATTACCAGCAACTGTGTACTTATATAGTAAGCTTTACCGGTAATTTTGAAGAGGCTGAAGATATAGTTCAAAATAGTTATGTTAAATTGTGGATTAGGCGGGCAGAGTTACAAATACATACTTCACTTAAAAGCTACCTATATAAAATTGCCTACAATATTTACATTGATGAGTACCGTAAAAACAAAAAAGAAGATCTATTTTTTGATACACTAAAGCACGAAGCTTTGGCTGAACAAATAACCTATGATGAAAATGTGTGGGACGAAAAAACAGCCTATCTCGTAAAGGTTATAGAAACATTGCCACCCCGCTGTAAGGAAATATTGCTCTTAAAGCAAGAGGGGTTGAAATATGCAGAAATTGCATCTAAACTAAACATCTCAATAAAGACTGTTGAAGTTCAAATGGGGATTGCTTTTACTAAAATAAGGAAAGCGTTTGAGGACTATTGATTTTTATAAAACAGCAGATATTAGTTAG
>CAZZML010000437.1:0-3174 GCA_964654735.1 uncultured Roseivirgaceae bacterium
CTCTTCTTCAGTCATCATAAGTATTTCCTGCTTGGTCGTGTCATGTTGTAGTAACTTTAATTGCTCTACAGCTTCTTTCAAATTAATAGGCTTGTACTTCTGCTCCTTTTTAAAATTATCCTGCCCATTAACTTTCAAGAAAACAAAAAGACCAAATATGATTAGTAAGCTAAACTTCATGTCTAATGTACCCAAATGCACCACAACAACTCTGTATGTGGACAATTTCTTTTTTTAACGTCTGTATAAAATTGTAAACATTTAAACTTATTTAATATACCTAAAATCTTGTCCCGACTTCATTTGTATAAGCACCTCATAAATTAATTTAATAGTTCTATCCACATCTTCTTTATTAACCGTTTCTACCGTAGTATGCATGTATTTTAAAGGAAACGAAATTAGAGCTGAAGCTACTCCTGCATTGGAATACGCAAACGCATCGGTATCAGTACCTGTGGAACGAGAAGCTGAAAGACGTTGAAAGTCTATCTTTTTCTTTTCAGCCACTTTAATAATCATATCTCTTAAATTGTTTTGCACAGCTGGGCCATAGCTAATTACCGGACCCTTTCCACATTGAATATCGCCACTTTTAATTTTGCTGTACATTGGTGAAGCCGTATCGTGGGTAACATCGGTAACAATCGCCACATCTGGTTTTATACGTTCCGCAATCATTTGAGCACCACGCAATCCAATTTCTTCTTGTACGGCATTTACAATATACAAACCAAAAGGAAGCTTCTTCTTCTTTTCATGCAGCATTCTTGCTACTTCAGCAATTACATAGCCCCCCATTCGATTATCCAAAGCACGGCCAGTATAATAGGTGTTGTTTAACTCCATCAGCTCATCTTCAAAGGTTATTACTGAACCTACATGAATACCTAGCTTTTCCACTTCTTCCTTGGACGAGCAACCTACATCTACAAAAATATTTTTCAACGTAGGATTAGCTTCTTTTTCCCCATGCCTTACATGTATGGCAGGCCACCCAAAAACACCTTTAACTACTCCTTTTTTGGTGTGTACATTCACCCGCATCGAAGGAGCAATCTGATGATCTGAACCTCCATTCCGAACCACATAGATGTACCCACTCTCATTAATATAATTCACAAACCATGAAATTTCATCTGCGTGAGCCTCGATAACCACCTTATACTTAGCTTTAGGGTTTATTACGCCAACTACAGAACCATAAGTATCTGATATATATTCATCAATATAAGGGGTAATATAATCTAACCAAATTTTTTGACCCGATGACTCAAAGCCTGTTGGAGATGCATTATTTAAATATTCGTATAAGAATTTTTCGTTCTTTTTCATGTATGTGTTTGTTAATCGTTAATTAGTTATTGAGTTATTAGATACGTAATTCGTAATGCTTAATTCAAAATATCTTCGCAATTACAAGGGAATATTCCCATGTTTTTTCCTTGGCAAAGTATCCACTTTATTTTCAAGCATTTCGAATGCAATTATTAACTTTTTTCGTGTTTGCTCTGGCAGAATAATTTCATCTACATAACCTCTTTCAGTAGCTGAGTAAGGATTAGCAAATTTCTCACTATATTCGTCAACCTTTTCTTGAAGCTTGGCTTCTTTGTCGTCTGCCTCAGCAATTTCTTTTTTAAAAATAATTTCTGCTGCGCCTTTGGCTCCCATTACGGCCACTTCAGCCGTAGGCCAGGCATAGTTCATGTCCGCACCAATATGCTTCGAATTCATTACATCATAAGCTCCACCATACGCTTTTCTGGTAATAACCGTTATGCGAGGCACAGTAGCCTCACTAAACGCATACAATAATTTAGCTCCGTTTAAAATAATACCGTTCCATTCTTGGTCGGTACCCGGCAAAAACCCCGGCACATCTTCGAGTACTAAAAGAGGAATATTAAAGCAATCGCAAAAACGAACAAACCGAGCTCCTTTTTTGCTAGAGTTATTGCCCAGCACTCCTGCAAACGACTGAGGCTGATTGGCCACAATTCCTATGCTCCGGCCAGCCAACCTAGCAAACCCTACTACTATGCTTTCTGCATAATTTTTATGCACTTCAAAAAAACTATCGGTATCAATAATCCCATGTATCACCTCTCGCATATCATACGGCTGGTTGGGATTATCGGGCACAATTTCATTCAATTCTGTTCGCAGTTCATCCGAGCTTTCGTATGGAAGCATTGGAGCTTCTTCTTCACAATTTTGAGGGATATAGCTGAGTAGTTTTTTAATATGGTTGATCGCTTCCACCTCATTAGCACATGCGAAATGGGTTACACCACTTTTTGTACTATGCGTACTTGCTCCTCCTAATTCTTCAGCCGTAACGTCTTCCTGCGTAACTGTTTTTACCACATTGGGCCCTGTAACAAACATATAAGAGGTATTTTCTACCATAAGTGTAAAGTCCGTAATGGCGGGGGAATAAACTGCACCACCCGCACATGGTCCCATAATGGCCGAAATTTGAGGAATTACTCCTGAAGCTCGAGTATTCCTATAAAAAATATCTGCATAGCCTCCTAAAGAAACTACCCCTTCTTGAATTCGGGCTCCTCCAGAATCATTAAGTCCAATAACAGGAGCTCCATTTTTCATGGCCAAATCCATAATGCGTACAATTTTTTCTGCATAAGCTTCGGATAGCGAACCTCCAAAAACAGTAAAGTCTTGTGAGAAAATATAGATTAACCTTCCATTTACTTTCCCATATCCGGTAACTACTCCATCTCCTAAATATTTTTGTTTATCGAGACCAAAGGCTGTACTGCGATGCAAAACCAGTTTACCTAGCTCTTCAAAACTTCCCTCATCTAATAATAAAGCTATTCGCTCTCTAGCTGTAAGTTTGCCCTTATTATGTTGGCTTTCAATTCTCTTTTCTCCCCCTCCTAATTCAGCTTTTTTGTTTAATTCTTCAAGTTTTTTTATCTTTTCTTCTCTTGATTGATGGCTCATGGAAATAAATTTTATAGACTCAAATATAGGAAAAAATGGAAGAGACAATTACAGAAATTTTTGATATAAAAAAAGATTGTCTTTTTATAACAAGCTGAATTCAAATCACAAGTGCAACTTTATGGTTAAACAATAATTGATTCATGAGGCTAAGTTCTAATTAATACAGCTAAAATGCTTATATATTCCACTAAAACCGCC
>CAZZML010000438.1:0-3162 GCA_964654735.1 uncultured Roseivirgaceae bacterium
ACTCACCCATCTCTCCTGTAAACGGCCTTATGCCGTTTTGGGAGTGCAAATATAGCACTTATCATTTTTTAAGAACAAGTACAATTAACTATTTTTTGCAGTTTTTTAAAACAAAATAATTTGGAGGAAATATTGCAGCCAAAACCAGAAATTCTATACCAATTTATTGCTTATTTTTTACCCTTATAATTAGCTAGACTAGCCCTTACCGAACCATAGTTAGCTAATAATTTTTCAGCTTCATTTTTAGATATAGCTAATTCATCCATAATCATTTTTGCTCCACGATTAAAGAGTTTTACATTGTTAAGCTGCATATCAACCATTTTATTGCCTTTAATTCTTCCAAGCTTTATCATGAGCGATGTGGAAATCATATTTAGTACTAATTTTTGGCTTGTACCGCTTTTCATTCGTGTGCTTCCTGTCACAAATTCTGATCCCACATTTATTTCAATGGCAATGTCTGCGTTTGTGGCCAATGGCGAGCCTGGATTATTGGTTATACCTGCTGTTAGCATGCCATAAGCCTGTGCACTTTTAATGCCACCCAATACGTATTTGGTAGTGCCTGAGGCCGCTATGCCAATTAAGGTGTCTAATGAAGTTGGTTCAAAGGGCATGAGGTCTTTCCATGCCTGTTCCATATCATCCTCCGCATTTTCAACTGCCGTTCGTAAGGCAGTATCTCCACCAGCAATAAGTCCAATAATTTTGTTGGCAGGCATGCCAAAGGTTGGAGGTATTTCAGAGGCATCCAGTACTCCTAAGCGACCGCTTGTTCCTGCTCCAATGTAAAAGAGCCTGCCTCCTTTGTTAAATTTTATTACAAGCTGCTCTACTAACCTTTCTATAGTAGGAATTACTTTATTAACAGCTGAGTGTATCATGCTGTCTTCATAATTAATGGCTTCTAAGATATTGAAAGTGCTCATTTTCTCCAATTCATCATATTTCGATGAGGATTCAGTGATAAGTGAGGCATGTTGTTTTTTTGTACCCATCATAAAAAGTAGAATGCTTTGTGCAATATTATTTCTTTTTAAACCAACCTTTTTTATTCGCTTTTTTCTCTTCTTTTTTTATGTCAGAAAACGCTGGTGCCATAGTATAGATTATTCCTGATTGAATTGAGTGCCATAAAAACGGGAAGATATTTTTATTTTGAACTCTTTGAGCTTTAATAACGCCATAAGCATAATTTTTTGGATTATCTTTTCTATTATTAGATTTAATAACGGTATTAGCAGCCAAACTCATAAAATTTTGTTTTTTGGCTTGCACATCTTCAGATAATACTTCCAGTTTTACGTTTTCATATTCAAAATCCAGCATACCTTTGGCCTCGGTGTCATTGGCTTTGTATTGGTAATTTAGTGAGATTATATTACCAGATGTAACAACGACAGACATCATAGGCTCCAACACTTTATTAAACACCTTCATTTTTACTGATCCTACTTGAGCTTTGACCGTGTGCAGGTCAGTTGTGCTGAGTAAATCGAAATGTGCCTCAAAGTTAACCTTAGCAGCATTCATTGCCTTTGTTTGAGCATACACCGATAAATATTTATTAGCTGATAGCTGGATAGAATCATTCGTAAATCCATACACCTGTGCATTTAAATCCTCAAAACTTAGATAACTCAACTGGCCAGTTTTACTGCTTTTTTCATTAATTACAATCCGGCTCTTTTTTACTTCTATGGTGTCAATCGATAAATCTATTTTCATAGTTCTGAGCGCACTGGCAGGTAATAATTGTTTCTTAAAAGGAGGTTCTGGTTTCGATTTGTCTTTGTATAAACCAACATTTACATTAGTTAATGATACCTTATTTATCTCGAAAACCCCATGTTGAATAAATTTTTCAAAATGTATATCAACTACTTTAAAAGAATCCAAGGAAATTGCTACCCATTGTTTTTGTACATTAGTCATAGCCGAAAATTTCTTTTGACCATACGTAGGAATAAGTTTAAAATTGGTAATTATTGTTTCATTTCTCTCAGCATTAAAAACTAATTTGCCTGTAGTAAGCTCAAATTCTTTGCTGAGGTTTAAATTAACACTATCCGCAGAAAATTCGATATTGGCATAATCGAATGGAGAAAAGCGCTGTATCGTTAAAGTATCTATCTTGGCGTCAGTTAAAAGAAAATTGAAATTTTTAACGTGTACTAAGGCTTGTTCCTTTTGAATGTTTCTAATTTTTATATCTGCATTATCTATTATGAATTGTTTAATCTCTGCTTTTTTAAAAGAACCCGAGAAAAGATTATTCAGGCCTAGCGTTTTCGCATTGCTTTTCTTGCTACTGTTAAATGAGTAAAAGAAACTTGGTTTATCAATTATGAATTTCTCGATTAAAAGTTCTCTGGTTCTTAAAAAGTGTTTTATTTCAAGAGATTTCATCTTTATTCTATCGCACGAAAACGAAACAAGTACTCGTACATTATTAGAGCTACTTTGTAAACTATCAAGAGCTATTTGTGTAGGTTCTATTTTTACTCCTTTAATAGTGATAGAACCGGTAACTATGCTTAAATCAAGTTCATCAAGGCTAAAATTATAATAATTTAATGAGTCAGTATTGATAATTTTTGTGAGTTCTGCTTTTAATTTTTGCTCAATAAAATAACCAGAATAAATATAGATGGCTATACTTAAGATGACGATAACGACTCCTGATATTTTTAAAAATTTCATTTAATATGAATTTTGAAGAACGCTATTTTGGTTTCTTTGGTAAAAAAGGTTCTTTTCCTATTAATAGATCTTTAAACATAATAAAGTCTGAAACTAGGCTGTAAAATGGGTATTGAAAAGTAGCCGGTTTGTTCTTTTCGAAGAAAAAATGTCCTGTCCAGGCAAAGCCATAGCCAATGACTGGTATCGACCATAGTGCAACCCAAGTACTAGTATAAATAGACCAGATTAGCACAATAAGTAATATTAATGTGCCAATAAAATGAAGGGTTCTACAAGTTCCATTTTGGTGTTCACGTAAGTAGAAGGGGTAGAATTCTTTTAATGATTTATAGCTCTTTTTCATATTTATACTCGAATATAAAAATAAAAATGCTCAATTTAGGCACTTCTTTTGGGCTATTACCTTAAATCCGCAAGGAACTTTGTGATGAAAGCCATAAGATGTTGTTA
>CAZZML010000439.1:0-3149 GCA_964654735.1 uncultured Roseivirgaceae bacterium
AATGCTTCTGAAGATGGCTATTCTGTAAATTTTGAAATTCCATGGAAAAAACAATAAGTTGTATAGTAATTGATGATGAACAGTTGGCACGTCAGTTTGTAATCGAATATTTAGATAATTTTGAGCAAATTGATATTATTGCGGAATCGGGGAAGGCGAGTGAAGCCATAAAGCTGATTAATGAAAAAAAACCAGATTTAATATTTTTGGATGTGCAAATGCCTGGTAAAGATGGGTTTGAAGTACTCGAAAACATAAAACACGAACCATTTGTAATATTTTGCACGGCCTATGATAAATATGCCATAAAAGCTTTTGAAAAAAACACCATTGATTACTTATTAAAGCCATTGGACAAAACCCGTTTTGATAAAGCAGTTGGTAAAGCTATTGAACGAATAAAGAAGAATGATAAAAACTTTGAACGGTTAATCGATGAAATTTCTCAGCAGCAATCTCAAAGTTTTACTCCTAATTTATTTGTTCAAAAATCGGAGAAGCTTGTAAATTTGCCTGTTTCTAATATTATTTGTCTGGAAGCTTCTGGAGATTATACTATTATATCTTCCGCAACCGACCAGTTTGTAAGCTCATCAGGCATTTCTAAACTAGCCACAAGGCTAGACCCTGCTTTATTCATTCGAATTCATAGAAGTACAATTATTAATTTAAATCATTTGCAAGAACTTGAGAAACACTCGAATGGTGGGCTTTCAGTGGTTATGAATAATAAAAAGGGTTATTCGGTAAGCCGTTCTTATGCTAAAACTATTCGAGAAATGATTGTTTAGGTCGAACTCAGTCCATCAATGGGATAAGCCCATATTATCTGTTTGAATAACAGTAGATTACATTTTAGTTATATAAGGTTTATTCAACTAGTAAAGGGTTCTTACAAAAAAGTGAGAAAATTAAGACAAAGTTGTCATCATTTCTGTTTGCCATTTTGCAAGTCATTCCGGAGGAATCTTAGCCTTAGAAATTAATAGAATTGAAAAACTATGGGGAGCAAAAAGGGATACGCAGAAGGTGATGAGCTGGATTTATTGGCAACCTTAGTGGAAGTTTACGAAACGAAACGATTACCCAAAAGCCCATTCAACCAAACTAAACGCTGCCCCAAGCAGTACAAGCACCGAAAGAATATTAAGCCATATACCTACCCGCACCATCTGACTAATTTTTATATGCCCACTTGAGAAAACGATGGCATTAGGTGGCGTAGAAATGGGCATCATAAAAGCACAACTTGCTGCCATAGCTACTGGTATTGATAATAATAATGGGTTTATGTTTGCTCCTTCTGCTATGGCAATTACAATGGGTATAAATATGGTAGCCAGTGCTACATTGCTCATTAATTCGGTCATAAAAAGCATTACGGCAATCAATATTAAAAATATGAGTAGGCTAGAGAACTGGTTTTGGGCAATAACCTCAGCAATAATATCTACTAACCCTGCGTGTTCCATTGCCTTCGCTAAAGTCATTCCTCCTCCAAAGAGTAAAAGAATTCCCCAAGGTAATCTTTCGGTCGCTTTCCAGTGCAGTAATTGTTTTTTTTCTTTAATATTTACAGGAATAATAAACATTGTTATTCCGCCAATCATTGCGGTAACCGTGTCATTCAGCAAGGCAAAGCCAATGAGGTTGTTTAAAGGTGTTTTAAAAATCCACATAAAGGCGGTGAGGCCAAAAATAACAGCTACTATCTTTTCTTCTTTCTTCCACTGCCCTAAATCTTCTAATTCTTTGGTGATGAGCTCTTCGGCATTGCTCATTTTGCCTAGTTTATTTTTATGAAGTACTTGTGTGAGTAAAATATAAGTAATCGTAAGAAGGATGACACTCACAGGTACGCCTACCATCATCCAATTGGCAAACCCAATTTCGATATGGAGTAACTCTTCTGCATAACCCACAAAAACCACATTGGGAGGGGTGCCAATAATGGTGGCTAAACCTCCAATGTTAGCGGCATAAGCAATGCCAAGCATTAGAGCTAGGGCAAAATTGGTAAACCCTTTTTCGTTTAACGAGTCGTGCTTAACTAATTGAATTACGGATAAGGCAATGGGTAACATCATTATAGTAGTAGCTGTATTGCTAATCCACATGCTTAAAAATGCCGTGGCCATCATAAAGCCTAAAATGATGCCATTGGCACTAGTGCCTGTTAACTTTATTAGTCCTAGTGCTATTCGTTTATGAAGGCCATGTTCTTCAAGCCCTAGTGCTAACAAAAAGCCACCCATAAATAGAAATATGATAGGACTGGCATAAGGAGCTGTAGCTGCTTTTAAGGTAAATACACCCAAGGCTGGAAAAAGAATAATGGGTAACAATGCCGTAACAGCCATAGGAGCGGCTTCGGTTATCCACCAAATAACCATCCAGACGGCTACTGCTAGTACTTGCCAGGCAGTAGGGTTTAAATACCCTGAATGTTGAAATGTTAGCCCAACGCCAAAAAGTATAGGGCCTAAAAAGAGACCAATCAGTTTTAGTGATATTTTCATTTGAAACTAATTTTTACATCTAAAAATCAATCGATCCATTAATCCATTCTCCATCCAAATCTGCTTGGTAACTTTTGTAAAAATCAATAGCAGGAGTGTTCCAGTCCAGTACTTGCCAAACCATGCCGCTATAACCTTTTGCTGTGCCCTCTTTAATACAAGCTTCAAAAAGCATTTTTCCTGCTCCAAGACCTCTGGCTTTTTCTGTTACAATAAGGTCTTCTAAATAAAGCCGAACTCCTTTCCAGGTTGAGTATCTTAGATAATAAATGGCAGTGCCTATAATTTTTCCTTTGTGTTCAGCTACAAAAAACCAATAAACAGGGTTAGAGCCAAAACCATCTCTTCTCATTTGTTCAACCGTATTTACAACTTGTTCGGGGGCTTTTTCAAAGAGAGCTAGTTCTCTAATTAATTCTAATATCTGAGGTAAATCTGCCTCGGCACCTTTTCGTAAAGTAACGCTCATAATGCTAAAATAAGAATTATTTAAAATGCTGCGCACTGCTTCCGCTGATTAACACAGAGTTATTTTCCTGATCGTATCAGCGATATCTGAGGGAGGATAGATTGAAAGGGCTAAGTTCTAACTAGAACAGCATTTTTGTATTATCTAAAAAGGACATGTTG
>CAZZML010000440.1:0-3138 GCA_964654735.1 uncultured Roseivirgaceae bacterium
CAAAGTTCAAAGTCAGCAGGTGAGTTGTTTGCTCAGGTCTCCACCTGAAAGTAGCTCCTTTGTTAGCAGATGCCTCACTAGCTGACTGAATCAAAAAAAAGTGGACATCGCCCTGCGATTAAAAATGCTTCAACGTAATATCGGCAATGGTATTGCCAATGGCTAATGAAGATGTTGCAGCAGGTGAGGGCGCATTATACACATTTACAGTTCTATCACTTTCATGGATGGAAAAATCATCTAATAGACCACCCTCTTTATCACAGGCTTGAGCACGAACACCTGCACCTCCCGGTACCAAATCGTTCATGGTAATTTCTGGCAAGAGCCGTTGCAGTGCCTTGGTAAAGGCTTTTTTGGAATAAGAACGATAAAATTCCCCCATACCCGTTTTCCAATATTTAGCAGCTACTTTTCGAAAACCAGGCCAAGCCAAGGTTTCAAAAAACTCTCCTAAATTTATCTGCGATTTTTTATACCCTTCTCGTTTATAGGCTAATACAGCATTTGGACCTGCTTCCACACCGCCTTTTTTCATTCGGGTAAAATGTACCCCTAAAAAAGGAAAATCAGGATCAGGAACAGGATAGACTAGATTTTTAATTAAGTATTCCTTTTCCTTACTGAGTTTAAAGTATTCGCCTCTAAAGGGTATAATTTTAATAGGTTCGTTATCACCATTAAGGCGAGCCACTTTATCAGAATACAACCCAGCACAGTTAACTAAGTAACTGGCTTTATACCTGCTATTGCCTGCTTGTACAGTAACACTGGAATCAGTTTTGTCAACCTTAGTTACTTTAGCATTTAGAACAATTTTACCACCGAGGCCTTTAAACACCTCTGCCATTTTTTTGGCAACTAAGGTATAGTTTACAATACCTGTTTGAGGTACGTGAAACCCTTTGATGCCATTAATATGTGGTTCAAAGGCTTTAATGCCTTCAGCATCGAGCATTTTTAACCCTTCTAACCCGTGTTCGAGTCCTCGTTTATAGAGTTTTTCTAATTCGGGCAACTCAGCTTCGTCAATGGCTACCACCACCTTACCACAGAGCTCATAATCAATGTTGTGTGTATCGCAAAACTCAACAAGCATTTTGTATCCTGTAATGCAGTTAATCGCCTTTTGGCTACCAGGTTTGTAATATAATCCTGAATGGATTACACCACTGTTATTGCCAGTTTGGTGTTGGGCAATACTGTCTTCTTTATCAAGCACTACTACCGAAAGAGTTGGCTTTTTTTCTTTTATTTTTAACGCTGTTGCAAGACCTACAATTCCTGCGCCAACTATAAGTACATCGTATGTCACGGGCATATTTTTATCATGCGAAAATAGAGATTTTTCCTTTCCTTTCGATGGGTGTAAGCGTATTTTTGCCACAGAAAATCAATCACGTATGACATCTCAAAAAGAGCTCTCAGCAGCCCAAGCAGTAGGGCTAATAAAATCAGGAGATCGGGTGTATATTCACTCCGCAGCAGCAACTCCGCAAGCACTGGTTAAAGCACTGGTTGGGAGAGCCTCCGAACTTAAAAGTGTAGAAATATATCATTTACATACGGAAGGAGATGCCTCATACACTAACATTGAATATAAAGATTCATTTCATTTAAACGCACTTTTCCTGGCTCCTAATGCAAGAGCTGCAGTAGCTGCAGGCCGTGCTGATTTTATACCCTCATTTTTGAGCGAAGTGCCTATTATGTTTCGGAGGGGACGGATTCCTTTGGATGTGGTGCTAATTCAAGTTTCTCCACCAGATAAACACGGGTTTTGTTCGTTGGGCGTTTCCATAGAAGCTACATTGGCTGCTATGGAAGTGGCACATACTATTATAGCACAAATTAACTCGCAAATGCCTCGTACTCATGGAGATGGCAATATTCATATATCACAATTAAGTGCTTATTGTGTATGTAATGAACCCATTATGGAGTATAGCCCTCATGCACTTACAGATATTGAGTTAGAAATAGGCAAGCATGTAGCAGGTATTATTGAAGACAGAGCCACTCTGCAAATGGGCATTGGAGCTATTCCTGATGCCGTATTAAATTTTCTTGGAAATCATAAGGACTTAGGAGTGCACACGGAAATGTTTTCAGATGGAATTTTACCTTTAGTAGAATCTGGTGTAATTACAGGAAAATACAAAGTGAAACATCAAGGGTTTATTGTTACGGGCTTTTTATTGGGCACTAAAAAGCTCTATGATTTTGTAGATGATAACCCGATGGTACGGGTAAAAGATATTGAATATGTAAATGATGCAAGTGTTATTAGGAAAAACCCAAAAGTAACCAGTATTAATAGTGCAATAGAAATTGATATCACAGGTCAGGTATGTGCTGACTCTATTGGTACACGTATTTATTCCGGGGTTGGTGGTCAAATGGATTTTATACGAGGGGCATCCTTAAGTGAAGGAGGGAAGCCAATTATTGCCTTGGCGTCACGCACTAAAAAAGGTGTTTCTAAGATTGTCCCTTTTTTAAAACAAGGTGCAGGAGTGGTAACTACCAGGGCTCACGTGCATTATATTGCTACGGAGTATGGTATTGTAGATTTATATGCGCAGTCCTTAAGAGAAAGGGCTAAGCGATTGATAGAAATTTCTCATCCTGACGATAGAGAAATGCTTGAAAAAGCTGCCTTTGAACGGTTTAAGTAAGATAAAAGAGAGAATGTTTAATGAGTGAAGGAAATAATGATAAAATAATATCAACAATTATTTTATTAACTGATGTTACGCAAAACAACTTACGTCATTGCGAGCGCAGACCCGATAGCTATCGGGTTAAAAAAATCAGCGGAGGGAAATGACGGAGTCACAAAAGATTTCTTTTTTATTCCGAGGTACGAGGAATCTTGTGAGGCTAGAAAGTTATCTTCGAAAAGCAGGAGATTCCTCGTACCTCGGAATAAAAAATAGGATAATTTGGAACCTCTGTTAAATAAATACGTCAATGGTAGGAACAGCCTGCCCCGTTTTTTCGGGGAAGCAATCTCTAAATTAAAGACTACAAGGGTTAAGCTGAACACCGATAGCTATCGGGGTTCCTCCCTCGTAATGACGGTTGGTTTTGTTTTGCGTAAGGCCAGTTATTAAAATAAAGAAATATTACAGCTAC
>CAZZML010000441.1:0-3117 GCA_964654735.1 uncultured Roseivirgaceae bacterium
TTAATTTTATGTAAGAACCATCTTCAACATGCTCTTCCTGAATTCTAGGCCCAACAAACCCACCTATTGCAGCAACCCAACCTCTTGGAACTTCTCCTCTCAATTCTTGTTCTGCAAGTTTACTATTACCCACATTATTTCTGGTAATTATATCCCAGTTCCATACGTCAAACCCTTGTGCTGCGTCAAACTGAAATCGCAAACTAACCTTTTTATACCTTATGTTGTTTACTAATGTCCAGGTATAATCAGGGTTTGGGTCACCAAGAACTTTTCGTAATGGGTCACCAGTTGGTTGCCCGTTTGTATCTCTCATAGGCGTACCGGTTACATCATTTCCTCTTTCAACTTGCGGCAAACCTAAATCGGATAATAATAAGGATCCATCGTCATTTCTAGCATAATATCTTGCAAAAAATACCCCTAGCTGCTCTCCATCTATAGCACTTTGAGCTCCACCTCCACCTCTAAGGGCAACTCCAGCTCTTGTACCACCAATTCCACTAACTTCGTTTTTAAACGTATTAAAAAGAAATGTAACGTCCCATTCTAAATTTGATGTTCTTATTGGTGAGCCAGTGAGCATCAATTCAACACCGGTATTGGTCATTCCTCCAATATTAGTAAGTACGCTGGCTCCACCTTCGGTAGGAGCAAGGCTTCGAGCTAATATTAAATCTGCAATATCCTGAGTGTAATAGGTAAACTGAAATCCTAGTCTATTATTTAAAAATGCCATATCAGCACCCACTTCAAATTCTGTCATTATTTCGGGTCTAATATTAGGATCGCCCAGATTACTACTTCTTATAAAGCTCCCTCTGCCCGTTAGGTTAGACGGAATGTAAGGCGTATTTCTTGAATAAGGCCCAATGGCAGTTAAATTACCTGCTTTACCCCAAGACGACCTAAGTTTAAATGAGTTCCAGAACCCTGAAAGTCCTGAATTTTCCCAAAAATCTAGTTGAGAAAGCACAAAGCTTCCACTCGCTTTTGGGTAAAACTGATTTCTCTCATTTTCTCCAAAAGAGGAAGCACCATCAAATCTACCTGCTAGTGTAACAAAGAGCAGATCATTAAACCCTACAGTTTGTTGTAAATAATACCCCCAAATGGATCGTTCTGATTTTGATTCTTGTGGGAGATTAAATTGGTTATTTATGGCTTCAGTAGTGGTTACAAAACTTGAAAGGTCTCGTCCTTCAATGGCAGTAAATGAATTTCTATCATATTGCAATTGCCCACCTAAAGTTGTGGTAGAAGTAATATTACCAAACTCCTTAAAGTATGCTGTACTAAAATCGTGGTTAATTTTAAATACATTTGAAGTGGCAACTGCTACATAGCCATCTGAGAAAAATGCGGCTGATACAGGGGAGTAAGGTATTCTTGCTTGGTACGTGTTACCCACCAACGAATAGGTATCTAACCCAAAAGTATAGTTAACACTTAGCCCTTTTGTAGGAAAATAACCTACCTGAAAATCAGCAATTACTCTGTTGGTTTCTTGTGTAATATCTTGTTCTTCTATTACCGATAAAGGATTAAGTCGAACAGGCTCTACTCCCAATAAATTTCCATTTGCATCTCTTTCGGTAGCGTCCCATACATTGTCCGAAATTGTCATTGTACTAATTGGGCTAAAAAAGTTATTACCGTTAGGCCGATCATTACTAAGTGAGTTATTATATACTAAACCCGTTGAAAGTTTTAGTACTTCTCCAAAATTTTGATCTAACCTTAGCCGAACTCCATATTTTTGAAAATCAGTATTGGTAATAATTCCTTGGTTTTTCATATAAGAAGCAGAAGCAAAATACCTTGTATCACTGTCTCCTCCTTTTAACGAAATGTAATTATCAGTTCCTATGGCCGTTTGAAAAATTTGATCTTGATAATCATATCTTGTTACATCATAGGTTTCTTCAACCAATGGTCTGCCTGCCAATGCTGCTGGGCCCGTGCCTGGGTTTGCAGCTCTGTCTGCAGCACTTCTTAAATCAGCAATAGTTGTTAATCTATCTTGGGTAGTGCCTAATCTTTCTGATCCTTTTATTCCAAATCTTTTATTAAGCGTGTTAAACTCCAGCCTTTTTCTAAGTTTACTTACACTAACACTGGTTGAAAATGTAACATCTATTTTTCCTTCACTTCCTCTTTTAGTAAAAATTTGTACAACACCATTCGATGCACGTGAACCATAAATTGCTGCGGCTGCGGCTCCATTAATTACTTCAATCCTTTCAATATCATTAGGATTAATATCTACCAGTCTGTTTTGACCAGCAGCAAACCCAGTTTGCATTGCATCTGCGTTTAAGTTTATTACATTTTGTGAACTATTATCTACAATTACTCCATCAATAATGTAAAGAGGTTCCGATGAACCGTTTATTGTGCTTGTTCCACGAAGTTTTACAGAAAACCCTCCACCTGCATTACCAGAGTTTTGTGTAATTTGTGCTCCCATAACCCTGCCTGATAATGCGGCTATTGGATTACCAGAACCTAAATTCTTGATGCTTTCAGCATCAATAGTTGTTATTGCATTTCCTAGTTGCTTTCTACTGGTGGCAACCGAAGTACCCGTAACAATTACTTCATCTAAGCTTAAAATATCTTCGTGAAGAATAATATCAATACTACTACCCTCTATAGTAGCTTTTTGACTTGAATGACCTATAAACGAGATTAAAAGCACATCCCCTTGTACGGCTGCAATTCTAAAATTGCCATCAATATCAGTTATAGTACCATCGTTCGTTCCCTGAACAAGTACATTTACGCCAGGAAGTGCAAGCCCTCCTACATCTTTTACAGTTCCACTTACTATATTTTGTGCAATACCAGGCATCCAGTATCCGCAAAAAAGAAGAAGTAAAAAAAATTTCTTGGTAAACTCTTTCTTCATAATGTTAAAATTTAGTGAACACCTAAACTACAAAAACAAAATAAATTATTGCAAATACTAATGCGTTTTTATGCCTTTATGCGTTTAAATTTATATTTTTTGCGCCATTAATTACAATATCGGAACAGATAAAAATAAATACTGCATATAAACGAAATTTTGCAACTTGTTCATAAACGTTTAATAGGGTTCTCATTTAAGGTCTA
>CAZZML010000442.1:0-3115 GCA_964654735.1 uncultured Roseivirgaceae bacterium
GCCAAATACATGGGTATCTGGTGGGAAATGCATATTGGCAAAAGCTCGTGGGCTCCAACCTGGAACAATCCCGGAGCAACTACCGAAAACGCAAAAAAATACATTGATTTTGCTTCAGAACATAATATTGATGGCGTATTAGTGGAAGGATGGAATCAGGGTTGGGAAAACTGGCTGGATACCGCCACCCAAATATTTGATTTTGTTACCCCTTACCTTTATTTTGATATTGATGAAGTTGTACGCTATGGTAAAAGCAAAGGAGTACAACTAATTGGTCATCACGAAACATCAGGCGATGTGGCTACCTACGACAAACAAATGGATGCAGCTTATCGCTTTTACCAACAAAAGGAGATTGAATACGTAAAATCGGGTTATGTAGGAAGACTAACCCCAAGGCAATACCACCACAGTCAGTGGATGGTAAACCATTACCAAAGAGCGGTAACTAAGGCTGCCGAGTATAGTATAATGCTTGATGTACACGAACCCATAAAAGCAACCGGACTAAGGCGCACCTGGCCCAACCTTCTATCTCGCGAGGGCCTTCGAGGACAAGAATTTAATGCCTGGAGCGAAACTAATCCTCCTTCGCATACCGTCATAATTCCTTTTACTCGTATGCTGGGTGGCCCGGTTGATTTTACACCGGGTATTTTCAATATCAAATTCAACGAATATAAAACTGACAAACAAGTAAATACGACCCTGGCCAAGCAACTTGCCCTGTATGTAGTACTTTATAGCCCTGTGCAAATGGCGGCTGATTTACCTGAGCATTATGAAAAACACTTGGATGCCTTTAAATTTATTGAAGATGTTGCTGTTAATTGGGAGCAAACTAAAATATTAAATGCTTCTATTGGAGAATATATTACCATAGCCAGACAAGAAAGAGGTAGTAAAAACTGGTTTATTGGCAGCATCACTAATGAAGAGAGTAGAGAATTTGAATTGCCTCTGGATTTTTTGGAAGAAGGCACTTACAAAGTAACAGTTTATGGTGATGCATCAGATGCACATTGGAATAGTAATCCTGTTGATTATAAAATAACATCCACAACTTTAACCAGAGATAATTATTTAAAATTAATATTAGCATCAGGTGGAGGAGCGGCTGTTTCCCTAATTTATGAAGGAAAATAATTAGCACATGATAAATTGGAAGTACATAGTAGCAACACTCGTTCTGGTTCAGGTTATGTTATTCCAAGTTATAAGTTCAAAGGCGCAAACTAAATATGACATCTATCTTGCAGATTCTATTATAGAACACGATTTTGTTCTTAAAGAACTCCCTGCTTTTATTGATACCACAAACCAACTCACGTTTAATTCAATACTAAACAACTATTCTAACCTGTTTAGAATTGATACTACTTATACAAAAAACGACTATGATGTAAATTCAACTTATTGGGTAAAACTTAACATTAAAAACAACCCTCAAAGCCAGCGAATTTGGGTTATTGAATTTTTTGACCAAACGATAGATAGTATTTCCATTTTCAACCCTACCTCCGATGGATTCTATCAAGAATCCAAAATGGGGGATCAGTTACTGTTTAGCCAAAGATCATTAAAACACAAGAATTTTCTTTATGTAATTGATAATAAGGATGATACAATTAGTAGCTATTACTTTAAAATAAACTCAACTAACAGAGCCGATGTACGCATTGTGGTTCGAAGCCTTAATCGGTTTATTTATTATTCTTTAAATGAGTATTTTATCTTCGGGTTTTTCTATGGCTTAATATTTATTATAAGTGTCTATAATTTACTTCTTTTTATTGCAATAAAAGAGAGGAAATATATCCTCTACACATTTTATTTATTAAGTGTGGCCATTTATGCTATGTGCACCGATGGTATTGCATTTCAATACCTATGGCCTAACCATCCAATCTGGAACCAGTATGCTTCTGGTATTTCCATATTTATGGTGATAATATTTGCTTTACTATTTACAAAACTCTTTTTAAATACAAAGAAAATTGCTTCTGGTATTGATACATTATTAAAAATTACAATTATCGCAAGAGTTTTCTTATTTCTATATGCCATATTTTTTTCAACAGAAACCTTCGATAATCGATTTATTGAAATACTACCAATAAGCGTAATGCTATTTTCAAGTGTAGTAATACGAAATAAAGGGTATAAACCTGCCCGCTTTATGGTAATTGCTTATGGACTTTTAATGATTGGTATAATTATTAAATCGTTGGTTTATGCAGGCCTTTTTCCATTTTCGATAACTACAAATTATAGTTTGAGGATTGGGTTTATTCTCGAAATGTTGTTCTTAACGATAGCTCTTGGAGATAGAGTTCGCATACTCAAAGAAAATCGAGATCAGGCACTTCGTGAGATAATAAAAGAACATGAAATTAATTCGAAATTACTCGATAAAGTGAACAGAGAATTAGAATCAAAAGTAACAGAAAGAACTATTGAATTGGATAAGAAAAACCATTTATTGGAAGATTCAAACGATAAATTGATTTCACAGGCCAAAGAAATTCATCAAATTAATAATGTACTCGATCTAGACAATTGGAAACTAAAAAACAATTTAAAAAATGTTGTACAAGATCGTCTTTTTAATAAATACCTCACCTATGATGAATTCAAAAGTGTCTTCCCAGATCATCTCGCTTGTTATCGGTACTTAGAAAAAAGCAAATGGGCTGATATATATGCGTGTAAAAAATGTAACAACAAAAAATATTCATCTGCTGCGGCAAGTTTTGCTCGTAGATGTAGCAAATGTGGTTATAATGAATCAATTACAGCATTTACCATTTTCCATGGAATTAAATTTCCAATAGAAAAAGCATTTTACATTACGTTTAGGGTTACAAGAGGTAGAAAAGATTTTACCTTAGATGAACTAGCACAAACATTAGATTTAAGAAAAAATACGGTGTGGAAATTTAAACAAAAAGTGGAGCAAGTAATCAAAAATGATCCTCGCCAACGTGATAATTACCAAATTATGGATGAATTCGTTCCTGATGCTAAGGATTAAAATTGAATACATTTCTTAGATTATTATTACTGTCATCCGAGTAAAAATCTAACATTAAGAATATCTTAGAAAGACACC